>NZ_CDRSTZ010000031.1:0-23082 GCF_977052095.1 Senegalimassilia sp. | reverse complement strand
TGGCGCTTGCGCAACCGGTCATGGCCAGGCACCCGCGGCTCTTGAAGCCCACCTTCACGAACACCGGGTCGGCAACGGAGTCGTCGACCACCGCGAACAGGCGCAACGCCACTTCGCCGCGCTTCGACTTGCCCACCATGCTCTGCACGTTGAAGCCCTCGGGCTTGCCGGCGTTCTTGAAGTTCGCCACGATGGCGAGCATCGTTTCCGAGTAGCCTTCCACGCCGTTGTCCAGTTCGGTTTGGTACACGTCCTTCGTGCGGATGAGCGCACGGTCGTCCGGCTCGTGGTAGATGTCACGGCCCTCATCCGGTTCATCGAACGTGATTTCCTGCTCGTTCGCCATTTTGTCCCCCTTATTCGCATGAAGCTGAAGCGCACTTAAACGTTACAAAGTCTTAACTTCCCATATGCTATGATGGCTAATATTGCACGGCGCACATACCCTCTTTGAGGGAATTTCTCCAGCGTGAGCATAACTCTTTGGGGGAAAGAGCGCTCACCAGGGCAAACGCGCTGAGGAAACCGGGAGGGATATTGAGCCGAACCGAACAGAGGAACCTTGGCGCTAACGCCAAGCAAGGGGGAAACTGCGCCGATGGCGCGCCAAAGCGCGAACGACGAGTGCCCGCGCCACCTGACGATGCGTCAACCCCCATGCCCACCGGCATGCGCCTTGTCAGCATGTACTTCCCGCTTATCCCCTCCATCCTGGGCCTTTGCTTCGCCCGCGCCGGTCTGATCGTGGCCAGCTACGGAAGTTACAACCACACTGACGAAGGCATATTTACCGATGGCGGCACGCTGGTGGCGTTATCGGTCATGGGCGTTATCCTCATCGCGATTGCCGTAGGAAAACTGCGGCTGAAAAAGCCGCTGACGAACCGCATCATGCGCGCATGTATCATCCTGGAAACCGCATGCATCATCGCACTCCCCTCGCTGCACCTGCTGGGAGTTCTTGACAACTCGACGCATTTCCTGCTGAGCGCCGCAACCATGTTCTTCGGCTCGTTCGCCATTTTCTATTGGCTGCGCCGCGCGCGAGGATGCGGCAGCACTACCGCCGTGTTGTACGTGTTCAGCGCCCTGGCCATCAGCGAAATCGAGATTTACGTCTGCTCGCTCATCGGCAATTTCGGGTTCTTCCTTGCCGGCGCGCTTGCCCTGGGACAACTTCCCTGCATGCTGTCGGCGCGCAAGAACAAGCTGGCGAACGACATCGACTCGTTCACGCCGCACGACGACTACTTCGGTTTCGCGAAAACGGCCTTGTCAAGCAAGCACTTTCTGTCGGCAAGCGCTATCAGCATCGGCTTTCTGTCCGTTGTCGATGGCTTTTTGCGCGGCTACCCCGACGGGCAGCCCATTGCGTTCCAGCCGGGAACGCGCGTGGCGTATTTCGTGCTGACCGTTGCCGTTTTCATCGCCGTTATCCTGCTGATGCTGAACAAGCGCCGCCGCGTCATGACGGTGGGCATGTTCATCCTCATGGAACTGCTGGCGTGCATCGCGCTGATTCTGTACGCCGCGTTCCCCGATATGCTGGACATCGGCGCCGTGTTCACCACCACGCTCAATGCATTGATGGTGGCGTTCACCTGGTACATCATCATCGCGTTCATGAGCTTCGGCTGGCGCGACCCGTATTACTACGCGCTGGCCGGCTGGATTGTGTGGCTGGGATGCCGCGCCATTTCGCGCGTGCTGTTGATGAGCAACACCGTGCTGACCTCGAATGATATCCTGACGAACGCCGTGATGGGCGCCAGCGTGGTCATTTCCACGCAGGTTGCGCTTGGCCAGTTCCTCAGCGTGTCTCAGGCCGAAGCGGACGAGCGCGACGAGGGATACGTACATCAACTTGAGCAGTTGCGGAAGCAGCTGAACGATGCGCACGCCAACGTGGAGACCATGGCGTACCTGAACGTGAACGACCCCGCATACGCCGGATGCGCGACGTGCGCCGCCGCCGACGGCAACGAGCCTGCGCCCGGCAGCAACGCGCAGCAAACGCTTGACGCGCTGCGGTGCGCCGGCGTTGCGCCGAAAGGTGCTGGCGAAGTTGCCGCGCCCATTGATGAACAAGATGGCGAAGGCGACGATGGCGGCCGTTCCGTTCGCGGCGCGCGACTTGCGCGCCTGATGGGCCTTGACGAGGGCGAATCCATCACGGATATCCGTAAAGCCACCATGCGCCAAAACGCCAAGCAGATGGGCAAGCAGTTCCTGCTGTCCGACCGCGAAATCGAGGTGTTAGCGCTCTACGCAATGGGCTGGACGCAGAAGCGCGTTGCCGAAGAGCTGTACATCAGCCCCAGCACCGCGCACGCGCATATCAAACGTATCTACGCGAAAACCGGCCTACACTCGCGCCAAGAGATTCTCGACTTCATGGACCAGTACACGTCATAAGGCAAGTGCGGGTCGAAGGTTGGCTTGCAAGCGTCTTGCCTGGTGGCAAGCCGTATTGAGGCATGGCGGCGCGAGCCAATTGCAGCCTACAGCCGGAAAACGTAGGGACGAGCGAAAGCTCGTCCCCAAATAGATAGCGCCGAAGGCGCGTCACTGCCCCTCCCCTAGAACGCGGCATCTACGGGGTCGCTGACCTCTACGTCTTCCTGGCCGCGTTCGAGGGCCGTCAGTGCATCGAGCAGCTGCTGCTGCGTGCCGTCGAGCATGCGCAAGTTGAGTGTGACCGCATCGGCGAAATCGCTGGAAAGCACCTTGGCCCCGTGGTCGGCAGCCAAACGCATCAGCTGTTCGTAACGCGGATAGGCAATGCGAATGCGCAGGTCAACGCAGCGCGACACCACCACCAGCTGGGCGGCGTCAATGCCCGCCTGCGTTGCCTGGGTGTAAGCACGCACCAAGCCGCCCGTGCCCAGCAGCACGCCGCCGAAATAGCGCGTCACCACGCACGCGACGTCGGTCAGCCCCGCATGCTGCAGCACCTCAAGCGTAGGCAGGCCCGCCGTTTTCTGCGGTTCGCCGTCGTCGGAGTAGCGCACGCGGCCCGCCGCGCCCGCACCGCCTTCGCGCAAGATGTACGCGTACACGTTGTGCCGCGCCATGCGGTTCGCCGCGCGAATCTCTTCCAAAAACGCCAGCGCTTCCTCTTCGGTTTCCACATGCGCCAAGCTGGCGATGAAGCGGCTTTTCTTCTCCTCGATTTCCGCGACCGCGCGACCTTCGATGGTGGTATATGAGCTCATGTTGCTACTCTCCTGTTGCCATTTGCAGCAGATACACTTCCTCGCGCAGCTCGCGCGCTGCATCGCGCGTCAGGCGGCCTTCATCGCGCATGGCCTGGATTTCCTCAAGCTCCAAGCGCAGTGCCTCGGCCTCGACGTCGGTGACGCGCGCCTTGATGACCTGGATTTTCTGCGTGTCCATGCTTTGCAGCGCCCCGCGCATGCCGCCGGCGTCCACGCCAATCACGCTGCCTGCCACGTTCGCCCGCGCCAGCACCGCCGGCTCGTTTGCCGCACGCAAAAACGACAGCGTGGAGCGGCACTCCGCCGCCAGCACGCCCGCGCCATCAGCCACTTCCAGATCGGCGTCGTCCATGCGACCCAGGTAGTAGTTGAGCGCACATTCCTCAAGCTCGATGCGCAGCTGACGGTTGCGCTCAAGCTGCAGCTCGTCGTCCACCACGTGGCGAACCATGCGGTCAAGGTTGCGGCGCGCGTGCATCACGCCAACCTTCACGCGGCTCCACACCTCGCCAAGTTTCTCGCGGCGCGTATGGGCGCGCATCAGCAGGCGGCGGGCGCTGTTCAGGCGCTCGAGTTCCCGCGAACCCTCTTCGCGCGTCAGGTCACCCGACTGCATGCGCGCCTCGACCATGCGCGTTTGCGCAGCGAGCGCGCCCGCGCGCAGTTCAACCAGGCGCGGTGCCGACGTGTTCTGACGGCGCAGGCGCTTGATGCGCTCGCTGTACTGGCGAATGACGATCTGTGTTGACGACTCGTTCTGCGGCGTTTTCTGCTCGCGCAGCTGGCGAATGACGCGCTTCAGGATGTCGATGGTGACGGCGTTGACATCCTGCTCTTCCGTTTCGTCAGGCGAATCCTCCTTCGGCGCCAGCACCGGCACCACGAAGTTCGCCAGCAGCAACGTGCACAAAATGACGCCGGACGCCAGGAAAATGAGCGTGTCGCGCTGCGGGAACGCCTCGCCTGTGGACAGCGTGAACGGGATGGTCATGATAATGGACAACGTGACGGCGCCTTTCGGGCCGGACAGCGTGGTGACCAGCGCATCGCGCACCAGCTGCTTGCCCGTGCGGCGCTTCGCGCTGCTGTCGCAGCGTTCCATCACCAGCACCCAGATAAAGCGCACGCCCACCACCAGGGCCGTTACCAGCAGCACCAGGCCGCACAGCAAAAGCGAGCTCATCTCGTCGCTGCGCCACGACGGCATAATGGCCTTCGGCAGCTGCATACCCAGCATCACGAACACAACGCCGTTGATGACGAACACCAGCGTCTCCCACACGCTGTTCGACGCGATTTTCAGGCGCGCGGCCACCGGCGTGGGCTTCTGCGGAAGCAGCGTGATAAGCAGGCCGGCGGCCACTACCGCCAAGATGCCGCTGGTGCCAAAATGTTCGGCCGCCAGAAACACGATGAACGGCGTGAACACCTCGAACACCACGTGCACCGTGATGCTTTCGTAGCCGTACCCGCGAATGGCCTTCATAGCAAGCAACGCCAAAAAGCCCGCGATCAAGCCGACGGCAATGCCGCCGAAAAAGCTGATAGCGAAGCTTTGCGCGGCGTCCACCAGGGAAAACGCACCTGTGACCGCGGCTGCGATGGCGAACTGGAACGACACGACGCCCGATGCGTCGTTGATAAGCGCCTCACCCGACAGCAGCGATTTCTGGCGCCCTGTCAGGCGGATGTCCTTGCCCAACGCCGTAACGGCCACAGCATCGGTGGGGCCAAGCGCCGCGCCCAGCGCGAAGGCGGCGGCCAGCGGAATGGACGGCTCGATCCAGTTGAGCACGAAGCCGACCACCAGCACCGTTACGATAACAAGCCCGATGGCAAGCGACACGATGGAGCCTTTGTTGTCCCACAACCCGCGTTTGCTTGCGTGCCGCGATTCGTCGAACAGCAGCGGCGCGATGAACAGTACCAGGAACAGCTCAGGATCGATTGCCACATCAACCGGCGTGCCCACCAGCAAGATGACGATTGCGCCAATCGCGATCTGCACCAGCGGCAACGACACGCGCGGCATCATCTGGTCAAGCACCGCCGACACCAACACCGCCGCCAACAACAGCAACACGAACTCGAGCATTTCCATAAGCATACTTCCTTCGGGAATCATCGCCACGGTATTAAGGTTTCCGCACTATAGTAGCAAGCGAAACATGCCCGAAGAAAGCAACGCTGCATCAACAAGAATGAAGCACAGCGTTTTACAGCAAAATGGGTAGTTTTGCGAAACGAATGGCAGGGCGCTGCAATTGTCCGCATACGCAAAAAGACCTGCCGAAGCGGGTCTTTCAATCTCAAATGGTGCGGGCGAGAGGACTTGAACCTCCATGGGGTTGCCCCCATACGGACCTGAACCGTACGCGTCTGCCAATTCCGCCACGCCCGCGAATTGGCGCCTTAACAAGGCAAGAAAGTATGTTACGTCATTTCCTCATTCTGCGCAAGAGTGAATTTCATATTATCTTGCACCCTCTTGCAGCACGAGAAAGCAAGCTTCGGCAGAGCGAACTGCAGCGTATCTTTCCCAGACGCAAAAAGACCCGCCGAAGCGGGTCTTTTGATTTCGAATGGTGCGGGCGAGAGGACTTGAACCTCCATGGGGTTGCCCCCATACGGACCTGAACCGTACGCGTCTGCCAATTCCGCCACGCCCGCGAATTGGCGCCTGATTTCTCAAAGCAACATGTTATATTACGCCACTTATCCGGGGTGTGCAAGCCCTAATTTCAACTTTTTCGCCAAAGCGAAAAGGACAAGCACCTGCCTGCCTACCTGCCGAGCGCAAACAACACCCAGACGCGACGCGGCGAACTTCTCTTGCCGCCACCCGAAAGCAGAAGAAAGGCTGGCTGCCGGAAAATCCAGCAACCAGCCTAAGCGAAAGCCGTTCATCGGATTGCGGCACGCGCGCAATCAAAGCGCAGTTCAGGCAAAGATCTTTGCCGCGAGCGCCACCGCATCGGGTCACCGCCTACGAGGTGTGCGTCGCAGCCTCTTCGAGCTGCTTGCCTTCCTTGTACGACACCCAGCCGTCAGGCATCGAGTCAAGCGCCTCGCTATGGCACTGCGTGCAGTAGAACACCGATGCACGATGCGACTTGTGGCAATCGCCGCAATCGACTTCCTCGTGCTGCCAACGATGCGGGTTGAACTCCATGTCCGCAGTCTTTTCCGTCAGCTCGTCTCGCGTCAGGTTATGGCACGACTCATTCAAGCAGAACTCGTCGCCCGTGCCGCGGCCATGACCCGAATTCACCATCAAGTCCTCGGTGTCCGTCTCAGCCAACGGATAGTAGTAGTCGCCCGTGATGCTCAAACCGACCTCGGAGAGCTGCTGGCTCGGCGTCGGCACGTGGCACGACAGGCAGTTTTCGCCCGCAGCCGCATGCGTCACCGACAGCATCGCGTCCGTCGTGGCCACTTCGTTGCCCCACTTGTCAACGCCCGGCGCACCAGCCGGCTGCTCGAACGTGGCAACGTAGGAATCCATCGACGTGTGGCACATGGCGCTGCAGAAGCTCGGCTGCTCGTGCCACACCCAAAAACCAGCACCGGCAACGGCCACAACGGTCACAGCCACGCCGACGACAATGCCGATCTTGCTCTTTGCACGCTTCGCCTTCGGCTGTTTTGCCTGGCCGGCGTTTTGTTCAAGTTCGCTCTTGCTCATGTTTCGTTCCCTTCTTCGTCGCGCCCGGCTACAGAAGCTCGTGTGCCTGGTTCGCGGCCGTACGTCCGCCGTTGATGCACTCGGCGCTTGCCGAGCCCGGCACGTCGATCGGGTATACATCGCGGTACAGCATCATGGAGTCCAAACCGATAACGAACACGTTCTCCAAACGCCCGCCGTCATTGAGCACGGGGCGGAACGTGCGATCGATGGTCACGCCGCCGAGAGGGCCCTCCATGACCTCGTGGATGCGCGTAAGGTAGAACGGTGCGGTCTTGATGGGCTTGAGGAACTTCGCATCTTTGCCGAACACGTCGTCGCGGCCGGCTTCGCACATGGTGTTGTACTCGTCGACGGCCTTCTTCAGCGCCTGGACTTCGATGCCCGCCTGTTCGGCAAGCTCCTCGATGGAGTTAGCCTGGAACGCGTCATCCTTGCCATCGACGATCTCTTTCCATTCGGCGGCGATGTCCACGCCCCACTCTTCGGCAAGCTCGGCGTTTTCCTGCAGCTGCGCGTCGAACACTTCCTGATCGAAGATGCTCAGGCAGGTGCAGTGCGGCTGCGCGTGCATCGGCGTGGATTGGGTGATGATGTTGCCGACGCGGTACATGCAGCCTTCGTCGACGAAGCGCTCGCAGTCTTCGTTGACCCACAAGAACGGGCCGCCGAAGCACATCGCGGACCAGAACGGGCCGAATGCCGCGATTTTGCTGTGGCCGATACGGTTGTACTTGAGGTAACACACACCGGTATATTCGCGAGCACCTGCGGCCAGCACCATGTTGATGCCGTCGCCGTAATGGCCCGGCGTGCCGATGCGCTCGAGCGTATCCAAATCGAAGCCGTACTTCTTCAGGCGCTCATCGTCGTTGGCGAAACCGCCCGTTGCGACGATAACGGCTTTTGCCTGGTATTTCACCAGGTCACCGAAAGCGTCCAGCGCATACACACCGTCCACGGAGCCGTCGTCGGCATAGCTGAACTCAAGCGCGCGGGTGTTAAGGTCGATGCTGGCGCCAAGCTTGCGCAGGTGTTTTTCCATCGGCTGGATATAACCAACGTAAGCCGCACCGTCCTTCCACCAATGGAAGGTGTCAACCGCGCCTTCGACAACGCCCATGGGATAATTGTCGATCAGCCCGCTCAGCTCGCAGCCGCAAGTTTCCACAGCCCATTCGAGATTAGCGGCGGAACGATCGACGAGATCCTTATAGAACAAGCCGTTGGGCACCCATTGCGCCTTGCCGAGCTCTTCTTGCATGATGACGGCGCAGTCAACGTCGATGCCCTTCTCCTGCTGCCACTTCGTCCCGACGCCAAGCGTGCCTTCGACGCCCTGCCCGTTGCCGCCGAGGGCGGACTGCGCCTCGAGCAAGATGACATCGTCACCGTTTTCCGCAGCTTGAACTGCCGCGGAAAGACCCGACATGCCGCCGCCGAGAACAACGATATCGGCCTTGATCGTTTCAGTAACCTGGCTGGGGTCAACCACGATGCCGGAGCAGTTGATGGTCTCGATCTTGTCCACGCGCTCGGACGCGGGCTTGGGTTGGGCGCAACCCGCAAGCCCGGTGCCGGCAAGCGCAGCGGCGCTGATCGCCCCGAGCGAGAGGAAGCCTCGTCTAGTCAGTCCTTCGTTTTTCATTGCTTCTCCTTGCTGCCTCGCGTTAGTTGCTGAAGCCCTTCTTCTTGTCATAGGTGATGTGCTTGCCGTCCACATTCATGTCGGCTTTGTTGACGGTGTAGCGGTAGTTCGTCTGCTGGCTGTCCTCACGTGCCGTTGCGGCCGTAACGCTTTTCACCGAAACCGTGAAGGTGCAGTCGCTCACCTCGATATCGGACATGCCCTTGTAAGCGAACAGCTCTTCGTAGAACTGGCTGAATCGGGGATCGTCCTGGCTAATGGTGACCGGACTTTCTTCCATCGATACGCCAAGATCCTCGGAAGCGGCAAGGACGTTGCTTGCGGCCTTGATGACCGTTTTCGCATCGATCTTCTCCTGACTGCTCGCGACCGCGCCGCCCGACGAGCACGCCGTCAGCAGCATGAGAGCCGCCAACGCGACGGCAAGGGCGATTGCCGCCAGGCCCCTTCCTTTCGCCATGGTTTCCGTTCCCACGTTCTCTCCTCTCGATTACGTCTTTCACGCGGCCGCCGCCTTGGTCGGCCAGCTCCTTCAGTAAGCGGAAAGGTATCGCGCCCGCCGCAGCACGAGAACATCAGCTCTGGGCGATATTTCCGCCCAGACCATGAAAAAATGGCTCATCAGTTTCTGATGAGCCATTCTGACCAGGCGAAATGATTGCGCCTTTCACTATGCGGTTTCCTTTGCAGTGGCTAGCTTGGCGTTGCCGCCACGTCGTCAAGCAGCTCCTGACGATCGTGGTAGCCGCACTTTTCGTAGATATGGCGAACGTGAGATTTGACCGTGTTCTCGGAAATGCACAGGCTTTCGGCAATATAGGGAACGTTCCGGCCCGCTGCAAGCAGGCGCAACACGTCCACTTCTCGATTCGTCAGCCCACTTCGCTCGGCGATGCGCTCGATCGAATTGCCGCTCGGCGCGTCCGACGCCTCCGCCGCCTGTACCGGCGCGGCGTCGAACATCGGCCACAAATCAAGGTAGCGGCGAATAAGAAAGAAGCACGCGACGATAAGGAAATACGTTGCAGCAATCAACGTCGCGCACAGCGCGAACATCCCCGACGGCTGGCCCCAAGCAAGTGCACCGGAATACAGCAGCGACCCGGTCATAATGCCAAGCTGATCGATCGCAAGCGCACCCGCCACGATCTTCAGCGCATTGTCGATCGAAATGCGTGCATAGTACGACATAAGCGCCCACACCAGCATGTCGAACCCGGCATACCCAACGCCCACGAAGACACGGCCGAAAAAGCGCAATTCGTCGAACATCAGCGACCCGACAAGACACACGGAGCCGATGATAAGCAAGGAAAGACCGATTTGGAGCACCTGGCCAACGCGCTCCAAGGAACACCGCACGCAGACGGCGAACACAAGAACCGAGGTAAGGCAGCGAGCAAGCACGATGTCGATGGCGTAGCGAGGTTCGCCCACGTGAAACGAATAAGACGAATCGAACGACTCAACAAGCCCGAACACCAGGCACAACGTGAAAATGGTCAGAACGAACGAAAGATCGAGCCCCATGAAGCAGCGCCCGCTTTGCGGCGCGATGACGTTCGAATCCGACAATGCCACCTCGTATGCTGCGCGCCCTTGAAGCGACGCCATCCAAGCGTACAGAGCAAGGGACGCAAGAGGCAGCAATGCGACCACCCACCACTGCGCGCCAAGCGGCAGATATGTGATGATGCAATTCAAGACAAAGCCCAAGCCCCAAGCGCCCGAGACGTGAAGGATCGTTCGCTCCATGCCTTGCGCAATGGCGACGACGCCCCACAGCACCATAAGCAAGCCCATAGAGAAACCAACGACAACGCAGCCGACGATAAACGCCGACAGCAGGCAAGATAGTTCCGCCAAACCACAGATGGCGCAACCAACGGTACCAAGGATGGCCGACACCGCAGCAGGCAGCCGATGCCACACCGTAGCGCTCAATTCTCGCCGCAGAACAAAGCACGAAACGGCAAGACCAACAACGCTCGCCAGCACAACAAGCACCATAAAGGCCCTTGTGTAGGCAGGGTTAGCGAATCCGCCAAGCGTCGGCCCGAACATGCACTGATCAAGCCACGTCCACAAAAACGAAGCGCCGACGATGGCCGGCACCGACGCCGATCCCGCAAGTTTTCCCTCGGTCTTTGCCTGCATGCGTCCCCCCGCATCGCGAATGTCCAGGTGCACCGCTTGCACCCGCATCTTTTTTGCCTGCACCAGGATACCCGAACGGACTAGTCTGGCGCACCCGGTATGGCGCAACATTTACATCATCTAACCGCTTTTCGATGCAGGGCAAGCAGAAGGGCAGCAAGCAAAACCGTGGTCGCAGCAAGGAGCGCGGTGTCGAACGGGAGGCCCGAGGCGTAGGTTGCGGGAAGCGCACCGGTCAGCACCACGGTCGGACCGAGGTAGAGCGCGTCGAACGCCGCGTGGGCGGCGATACAGGGGCGCAGCGATGCGGTTTCAACGTAGAGCGCACCCATGACCAGGGCGAATAGCGTTGCCTGCACGAACTTGAGCGCGGATTGGAACACCACCGCCGTGCTCGCAGCGACATCGGGCACGCCAACGTGCAGCAGGGCGAACAGCAGCGCG
Organism: Senegalimassilia sp.; assembly: GCF_977052095.1. Lineage (NCBI taxonomy): Bacteria > Bacillati > Actinomycetota > Coriobacteriia > Coriobacteriales > Coriobacteriaceae > Senegalimassilia > Senegalimassilia sp. The sequence goes on along the minus strand of NZ_CDRSTZ010000031.1, from coordinate 11,930 downwards.
GCAAGCAACATGGCGTGACGGGTCGCGCCGGCACGGGGTTTCCCGTTCGCCCCCAAAGCGCCCCGCAACGCGTTGATGCACAGCGCTCGCATGAGCGATTCCTCGAACACGGCGGTCAGCACGCAGATCGTCAACAACAGGATAAGGCGCATGGCGGCATCTTGCACCGAGGGAACAGCCGCCCACGCAAGCGGACCGACAATCGTCGCGCCGCCGAAACCCCAGGCCGCAAGCGTGATTGCAGCTCCCACGGCTCCGATGGCGGCGATCGCGTTGCAGACCGTGCGAACATGTTGCGCATCATGCGTACAACGCTTGACCAGCACCTCCGGGCACGCCAACCCGACCCCGGCAAGCGCCACGAACGCCAGCACCAGTTCTTGCCCGCACGCTGACCGCAACCCATCGACCGGCAGCCCGTTCATCACCATAAACGACGCGACGAGCACGACGACGAACGCGCCGGCATTCTTCATGCTGCCCATCTTTCACCCCCTCTCACCCATGCAAAACGCAAGAGAACCAAAAGCGGGACAAAGGGACTGCCCTTTGTCCCGCTTTTGCCTGCATACGGAAAAGGGCCGGCGCCGCTTGGCACCGACCCTCGATTTCGCTTCGTTCGCTTTCCCGAACCGCGACTTACAGGCCCAGGGCCTTCTTCAGCGCGGAGACGCGGCGGCGGCTGACGGGGATCTTCTCGTCCACGCCGTTGAGCGTGAGCAGCAGGGTGCCGCCGGCGACAGGCTCGATCTCCTCGACCATGGACAGGTTCACCAGGTAGCCACGGTGCACGCGGAAGAACCCGTGGCCGTCCAGGCGCTTCTCCAGCTGCGCCAGGCTGACGGTGCTGAAGTAGCGGTCGGTATCCGTTTGCAGGTACGCGTAATCGTCGCGCGCCATGACGAAGCGGATCTTGTCGATGCTGATGAGGATTTTCTTGCCGGCCTTCTCGACCGGGATGCGCTCGGACTTCTGGGCCTGCGCATGCAGCTGCACGTGCTCGCGCACGCGGACGATGGCCTGCGCCAGGCGATCGGTTTCGACCGGCTTCACCAGGTAATCGATGGCGTTGACTTTGAACGCGTCCAGCGCGAATTCGCTGTAGGCGGTAACGAACACGACCGCCGGCGGGAACTTCAGGTGCTGCAGGGCTTCCGCCAGCTGCAGGCCCGTTGCCTCGGGCATGTTCACGTCAAGGAACATGACGTCGCAGGGATATTCTTTCAGCTTCTCAATGGCCTCACGCACGCTTGCTGCCTCGGCCACCACTTCGGTCTGACCCAGTTCGTCGAGCAGGAACTTTAGTTCGGAGCGCGCAGGGGCCTCGTCGTCGACGATCATCGCTTTCAGCATGTTTTGGGGCCTCCTTGCTTTCCTGTTGTGAAGAAAAATGCACTGTAACGGGTCACATTATAGAGCATGGGTGAGGGGGATTTCCACTGCGGCGGCGGAGTGATTTTCTTCGGCGCAAGCGGCGCGAACGGTAGCAATCAGACTTCAGAAGGCCGCTTTTGGCGGTGGGCGGTGTTTTCGGTGAGCAGCATTGACAGGCAAACACCACCCCTTTCGGGGTATTGCGCGACGAAAAGGGCTTGATGAGCGCAGACAAGGTGTGCGGCGGAGATGATGGGTGCACGCAAAATTTGCCGGGAAAGGTATCTGCAAAGCATGCGGATACCTGGCAACAGTCTGGCGAATTTGCCCATCTGGTTTGATACGCGTATCACAAAACGTCCATGCTTCGGCAACAGCCGTTTCCCACAGCGAGCGCAGATTATGGAGCTGTTCGATGAATGGCAGAAGGCAAGGCTAGCGGCACCAGGGGCGGAGCGATGCGCGAGAAGCGCCCGAGCAGCGCGCGGGCAGGGCGAGCGACATCGAGGAAGGGGAGCATTTCCCCTTCCCTATTCTTGACGATGCTCGCCCCGTGCCCCGTCGTCCAAGCACCCCCTTTGCGCCAGGCGCTTTCCCTAGAAATCAAGCTGCATGAGCTTACCGATGGTGAGCGCGTAGATGCGGAACGCTTCTTTCAGCAGGTCTTCGCTGACCGCCTCGTCGGGGCCGTGCATGCTGCCGGCCCAGGCGGGCGCCTGCACCCACGGCTTTTCAGGGCCGAAGCTTGCCGCGCGGGAGAATTCGCGCGCGTACGTGCCGCCGCCCATGGTGAACGGCCTGGCGTCCTCGCCCGTTGCCAGGTTGTATGACGAAAGCAGCGCCTGGATCTCGGGGCTTTCGGGGTCAACCAGGAACGGAACGTCGTCGCGCGTCTTCGCGCACGAGCCGCCGCATGCCTGGGCCAGCGCGTCAAGCATGCCGTTGAGCCGGTCGCCCGTGACGGACGTGGGGTAGCGCACGTCGATGGTTTGCGTGAAGCGGTTGCCCTTCGTTGCCGCGAAGCCCGCCACGATGGTCAGCTCTCCGAAATGCTCGTCGGTGCAAGCCAGGTTGATTGCGGTGCCGTCCGTTGAAGCCGCGATGTCGGCGACCACGCGGAAATAGGCGCGCTCCTGCCCCTCGACCAGGCGATTCTTCAGCAGGTAGTTCGCAAGCAGCCCGATGGCGCTCACGCCGCTTTCCGGCAAGCTTGCGTGCGCACTGCGTCCCGTGGCCACAATGCGCGCAAGGTGCGCATCGGCAGCCGACCAACCAGGCGCCGGCTGTACCCCTGCCTGCGACGCCGCATCGGCCAGCAGGCGCGCGGCCTCGGCCGGCTGCACGGGCTCGATCGCAATGCCTTCGGCAGCGGGAAGCTTTTCGGCATCGGCCCACACCACGGCCTGCGCATGGCCCGGCACGGCGTTGATGGCCGTGCCACCTTCGAACAAGATGACCGAACGCGTTTCAACGGGAAGGTTTGCGCTGGTCAGAAGGCCGTTGTAGATGCCCTTCTCGCCATAGCACACCGGGAATTCCGCATCGGGCGTGAACAGGAACGCCGGGTCGGCGTGATGCGCGCGGTAATAGCGCACATCGCCCATGCCCGTTTCCTCGTTCGCGCCGAAAATGAAGCGCAGCGTGTACGGCAGCTGCGGCGCCTCGCCCGCCTGCTGCAGCGCGCGCCACAGGTTCATGGCGTGCAGCGCCACCACGCACGGGCCCTTGTCGTCGATGACGCCGCGCCCGACCAGATACCCGTCCTTGCGCGTGACGGCGAACGGCTCGAAATGCCAGCCCGGACCCGCCGGCACCACGTCCATGTGGCCGATGATACCCAACTGCGTGTCCGTTTTGCCGGCGAAATCGGCGTAGCCAACATAGCCTTCGTCGTCGTGCGTTTCGAAGCCCATGCGTTTCGCCAGGTCAAGTGCCGCAGAAAGCGCCGCGCGCGGCCCGGGGCCGTACGGCGCGCCTTCGGCGGCCGCACTGCGATCATCGAAGCTGGGAACGCGCACCAGCGCATCGATGTCGGCGACAACCTCTTCCCAATGCGCGTCAAGGTACTCCTGTATGCGCTGTTCAAGCAACGATTCCGCGGGCATCTTAACCTGCGCGCTTTCGTTTTCCATGGGGGTCTCTCCATTTCTTGTTGTACGATCAGCAATGTTCCGATATAATGCTAGAGCTACATGCCCGAGTGGCGGAATGGCAGACGCGGCGGTCTCAAAAACCGTTGTCTCACGACGTGCGAGTTCGACTCTCGCCTCGGGCACCATTCAAAACCAACGGCCCCGCACACGCGGGGCCGTTTTCGTTTTCCAAGCCTATTCGTGCCACTGACGAATGGCGCCATCGACCAGCACCAGGCGCACCGTGGTGCCCTTGCCAAGCTCGCTTTCCGCTTCCAGGCGCGTGCCGGGGCCGAAGTAGCCGCAAATGCGGTCGTGCACGTTGCCCACGGCAATGCCCATTCCCTGCGTTGAGCTGGGGTGCAGGATGTTCTGGCACGCTTCCTGCGTCATGCCGTTGCCGTCATCGATGACGGACACGATCACATCGTCGCCCGTGCGCATGCCCGTGACGCGAATGGTCAGCTTGCCCTCGGACGGCATGGCGTGGCGCACGGCGTTCTCCACCAGCGGCTGCAGCAAGAACGGCGGCACCATCATCTCGTTGACCTCGGGCTGAATGTCGCAGATCAGCTCAAGGCGGTCTTCGCCGAAGCGCGCCAGCTCGAACATGAAGTAGCGCTGCGTCTGCTCGACCTCGCGCTGGAACTCGATCAGGTCGCGGGAATCCTCAAGCGTGCTGCGGTAGAACTTCGCGAATTCGCGCAGCAGCGTGCGCGCCTGCGCAGGGTCGGTGCGCGTCAGCGACGCGATGGTGTTGATGGTGTTGAACAGGAAATGCGGGTTGATCTGGCTTTGAAGCATCTTGAGCTCCATCTTCGTGGCCAGAGCCGTTTGCTCTTCAAGTGCCGATGCGGCCATCTGCGTGGACAGCAGCTGTCCGAAGCCCACGGCGATGGACTTCTGCGTTTCGCTGATGTGGTTGGCGCTGCGGTAGTAGAACTTCAGCGTGCCTTTCACGTCCTTGCCCACCGCCAGCGGCACGATGATGGCGGCGTTGATGCCGTGCGCGCCGTTTGGGAAGCCGATTTCTTCGGGCGTGAATAGCACGCGCGTTTTGCCATCGGCCAGCGTGGCGTACGTGGCCTGCGTGCGGATGATGGCTCCCGTGGGGTTATGGGACTCCTCGTAGCCGGCATACCCCAAGATGGAGTGGTCGTCGGTAATGGCAACCGCAATGGCTGCCGTCGAAGGCAGCAGCAAACTGCAGATGCGCTGCGAAGACTTCGCGTCAAGCCCCTCGCCCATGGCCTCAAGCGTTTGGCTGGCCAGCTGCAGCACCGCGTTCGATTGGCGCGCGCGCACCGAATCGGGGTCCATAAGCAAGCGAATAAGCACGGTGATGGCCAACGTGAACACCACGCCGGCAATGAACAGCACCAGCACGTTCGCCTCGGGCGTGACCAGGTTCCAAATAATCACCAGGCCGGCAAGCGCCACCAGCACCGACATGAGCATTTCCAACGTGAAGAAACGCGGCAAGTTTCCGCGACGATCTTCGATGTCGACGTTCATTACGTCAGCTCCTTTCAGCGAAAAAGGCAGGTGCAGCGCCCAAACCCGCAGCGCTGCACCTGCCCGAAAGACGTTCTAGCCCAGTATACCGAACTCGTTGAGCATGAGCAGCACGGCCGCCACCAGCAAAAAGCCGCCGAACGCGAAACGCAGCTGCCGCTCAGGAATCACGCGCACCAAACGCGCGCCGATCACCGCGCCGGGAATGGTGCCGACCACGATGGAGATGCCGGCGAAGTAGTTGATGTTGCCCAGGATGGCCTGCTCGATGACGCCGGGGATGGCCAAAATCATGATGGCAATCAGCGACGTGCCCGCCGCCAAGCTCATGGGGATGCTGAGGATGGCCAGCATCATGGGCACCATGATGAAGCCGCCGCCCACGCCAACGTACCCCGAGGCCAGGCCCGCAACAAGGCCGATGCCCGCGCCTTGCAGGTAATGCTTGCGCGTAAGGTCGGGCTGGGCGGGAACGGGATTCGAAACCGCAGGTTCGGGAGAGTCGGCGAGGGCGCCCGTGGCCGCAGCGTCGGCAGTATGCGCTGTCCGGCAGGACGGCGCAACACGTGGCGCTTTCAAGGCCTTCTTGAACATCTTGTAGGCGCTCAGGCCGACCACCAGAGCGGCCACCACGATAACCAGCCAACCAGGCGAAACGCTTGCCAGCCACACGCCCACGGGCGACGTCAGCGCGCCGCCGATGCCCAGGGCCACGCCCAACTTCGGCACGCAGGTTTTCGCGCGCATATGCGATGCCACGCCCGAGACGGACGTGGGGATGATGGCGAACAGGCTGGTGGCCGTGCTGGCAAGCGGGCTCATGCCGAACGCCAGGCGGAAAATGGGCACCATGATGGTGCCGCCGCCCACGCCGAGCAGGCCCGACATAACGCCCACGAAGATGCCCGCCAACGCCGGAGCGGCAAACTGCAAGAAAAGGCCCATCGGTTCGCTTCGCCTTCCCTATTCCGCGATGTTCAGGCGAATTTCGCTGGTCATGCCCGGGTCGACGCCCGACGCGGGTCCGGCAACCGGGAATGCGGCAGACGGATTCGTTTCCGCCTGGCGACGCGCAACCGACTGCACGATGGCCGTGTGCAGAATCTGGTCGTTCTCCATGCGGGCCATCAGCTCGGGCCACACGAACTGAAACTCGAAATACTTCGAGCAGTTGCGCTGCGCGTACATGACGGCCTCGGCTCGCGCCGCCTTCGCCGCCTGGCGATACGCCTTCTTGTCCTTGCGCGCGAAGCTGCGCAGGATGGCCGTGATGCGGATGCGTTTCGTAATGCCCGGCTCCAAAAACGGCCCGGGATACGGCTCAAGCGACTGCGGTTTGACCTGCATCAAGTCGATTTGCGTGCGGCTGTACTCCATCTTGCGGTACTCGTACAGCCAGCGGAAGATGTCCTGGCGGAAACGCGTGCCCTCGCTGGTGGACGCCGGCGGCAGGTGGCGCAGGCACCACTGGTTGTCGAACCAGATGTCGCTGCCGTACATGCGCAGGTTCAGCATGTAGTCGAGGTCTTCGCCGCGCGCGATCCACGGGTCGAACGACAGGCGTTTGAACGCTTCCTTGTGCAGCGCCAGGCAGCCGCCGCACACGTGGTTGCTGCGCGATAGGCGCGGACCGCGCATGGCCTTCGTGATCCACGCGTTGAACGCCTTGCCCTGCTGCCAGAAATGGTTGTACCACTTGTCTTGGCTTTTCGACAGAAACGAGCCCTCGGAGTTGAAGTAGAAGCCGGATTTTGCAAGGATAGGTACGCCTTTGCGCGTAAGTTTTCCCAGGCCATACACGCCTTTTTGCAGGAATTCCGCGTCGTCGATAACCTCGTCGTCGTCCAGGAACACCACGGAATCGAAGCCCATGACGTTGGCGAGCACCAGCCCCAGGTTGCGGATGGCGCCGTAGCCCGAAAGGCCGATTTCCTTCTGCAGCTTGCCCAGGCCCAGCTGCTCCATGCGCTGCTGCACCAGGCCGTATTCCGCCGCGCCGATGACGGCGACGTTGAGCGAGGGGAACCGGGAGACGATGTCCTGCACCTTGTCGGCGGCCTGCGCTTCGGTGGATTGGTCGGCGGCAACCAGCACGATGATCTGGCCGATGCCGCGCACCTTTTGCAGCGATGTGAGCAAGCGAGGCAGCTCACCAGGGTTTTTCAGCGGAGTTGTGTGATCGTACGTTGCCGTCACGCTGGTAGGTTCCTTGCGGCGGCGCGAGGAAACGTACGTAGGGATAACGATGACCGGGTTCATGCACGTCCTTTGGTTTGAGTTCGTTTACGCCGGCGCCTTCGCGCCCGCGCGTGCGTTGCTTACGGTTAACCCTATTATTGTAGCGTTTTTGCCTTACGAACGCGAAACAGCCCCGTAACCGGCCCTTATCGGCGCTTCTTGCCGCGGGATTTTGCGGGGTGGGCGGCGCGCTTCTTGTCGCTGGCCTTTTCGCCGCGCATGCGGCGGGCTTCCTCGCGGCGCGTGCGCAGCGTGGCGGTTTCCTGCTTGAGCGCCTGGTAGCTAGCGAAACGTTCGGGCGCGATGTCGCCCGCCTCCACGGCGGCGCGCACGGCGCAGCCCGGTTCGTTCTCGTGCTTGCAGTCGCGGAAACGGCAGTTTTCGGCCGCTTGCTCGATATCGGCGAACGCGGCGCCGATGCCGGCGTCGGCATCCCACAACCCCAGCCCGCGCACGCCGGGCATGTCCACCACGTAACCGCCGCCGGGAACGGCCACCATCTCGCGGCTTACCGTGGTGTGGCGGCCCTTGCCGTCACCTTCGCGCACGCTGCCCGTTTCTTGCACGTCTTCGCCAACCAGCATGTTGACCAGGCTCGACTTGCCCACGCCCGACTTGCCGATCAGCACCGTGGTGGTGTTTTCGGGCATAAGCGCGCGCACGGCCTCCACGCTTTCGGCACTGCCGTCGGACACCACCAGCGTGCGCACTTCGGGGCCCGCCAGCGCGCGCACGCGGGCGGCCACTTCTTCGACCTGCGCTTCGCTTTCGGCGAGGTCGGCCTTCGTGAGCACCACGGTCACGGCCGCGCCCGTTTCGTACGCCAGCACCAACTCGCGCTCCAGGCGGCGCAGGTTCACCTCGGCCAGCGGCTGCGCCACGATGACGCGGTCGAAGTTTGCGGCAAGCACCTGCGGCACGGCGCGCTCGGTGGGGTCTTTGCGCACGAACGCGCGCTGGCGGGGGCAAATGGCCTCGATGATGCCCTTGTCGTGGCCCTCCGGCGCGTTCACTTCCACGAAATCGCCGATGACGGCGCGCAGCTTCTCGCCTTTGACCAGGGATGTTGCATGTTCGCAACGTACAAGGCGCCCATCGGCGCACTTCACCAGCGGATACCCGCGATCCAGCTTCACGACCTGCCCTTTTTGCAAGCCCGCCTCCTTGCTTCCTTATCGCTGCCGCTCGCGCAGCAGATAGAACACCGCCATCATGACCAGCCCGATCATGATGGTAATAATGCCGGGAATGAACGCCTCGAACTTGAACTCGTCGGGCGTGGCCTTGCCTTTTTCCGTGACCGACACCACCTGCGCGTGCAGGTCCGACACGCCGTCGTGCGAGGGACACGCCAGCTGGAACGTGCCGCGCACCTGCAGCGTTGTTCCCTTGCGACCGTACGCGCCGTACATGTCGATCTTCGCGGCTGACTCGTTCGTCATGTATACGGAAACCGTTGACGCATCGACGGCAGATGCCAGCGTGATCCAGCAGTGATGGCCGTCGCCTGCGTCGATGCGGTCGCCGACAACCTCGCCCGTGACCTGCACCGTTTGCTTGTCGTAGTACGTGTCGGCCGTGCTGAGGTCCGTGATGGACGTGTCGTAGATGAACGAGCTGTCGGGCAGCTGCGTGACATCGACGGCATTGCTGCCGTCTGCGGGCTCGTCGGCCCATGCGGCGGGCACGCCAAATGCGCCTGGCACCGCAAGCGCGCCTTCACCGGCGGGCGCCGGGCCGGCCGCGGCGGTCGGTGCAGCGCACGTAAGCACGGCTGCGACAGCGACTGCGAATATGCCCAGCAACGCATTGCTGACCAGGCGTTTCGCTAGCACGTTCTTCTTGCTTGCGAACGCATTCGCCATCGCGCGCATCAAAACGCCCCTTGCGTCCTTCGCCCTGTTCTTCGCCAGTTTCATCATGAGCGCCTCACCAGCCTGCGCGGGTCAAGCGACACCACAACCTCCACGATGAGCGCAATCAGCGTCACGAACTCCAGACGGCCGGCCCACATCTCCAGCATGTAGAACAGCTCAAGCGAAACGGGCATGCCCTGCGCGCACAAACCCGACGAGATGCCGCCGTTCGACGCCATGGCCACCGATTCGAAAATAGCCTGCGTGGCCTCGTAACCGTGCGCGATGCCCACCAGCGAGCCGACGGCATACGTGACCACGTACAGCACGAACACCGTCATGGCCTCTTTCACGATTTCGGGCGACAGGATGCGTCGGCCCAGGTGGTTGTACGAAACCACCACGCGCGCCGAGTCGGGCGCCAGCGTTTCCTTCACCGTGGCAACCAGCGATTTGATGATCAGCCCGATGCGGTTGAACTTGATGCCGCCCGACGTTGACCCCGCGCCGCCGCCGACGGCCATCAGCACGGCGATGACCAGAAACGCGCCGGAAGTCAGCGACGTGGTCAGCTGGTTCGTGGTGATGTTCTGAAAGCCCGTGGTGGAGAACGCCGACACGATCATGAACACGCCGCGGCGCAGCATGGTGGTTAGGTTCGAGAAGTCGGAGCTTGCCGACACCGACGCCGCAAACACCAAGGTCATGACGGCAATCCAGATGAACATCGTGCGGATTTCCACGTCGCGGAAGTACACGTTCAGGTGGCCTTTCCACAGCTCGGAATGCAACACGAAGCTCACGCTGCCGATGATCATGAGCACCATAAGCACCACTTCGATGGGAAGCGAATGGTAGTACATGATGGACGCGCTCATGGGCGTGAAGCCGCCGGTGCAGAAGCTGGAGATGGCAAGCCACAGGCCGTTGAGTACGGCGCGCGGCGCTTCCATGCCCGCAAACGCGCACATGATGGCCAGCACCGTGGTGGCAACCAGAATGAAACCCAACGACAGCTTTGCGATGAACTGCGCCGTCTGCACCACGTTGGGAACCACGTGCTCGCTGCGGCCTTCGGACACGAACAGGCTGGCGCCCGAACGCTTCCCGAACAGGCCAAACGATAGCGCGACCACTACAAGGCCCAAGCCGCCCAGCAAAATCATGACGAAGCGCCACATGCTGTCGGCGTAGGAAAGATGGTCAAGGTCGGAGATGATGCTGGCGCCCGTGGTGGTGATGCCGGACACGCCGTCGAACATGGCGTCAAGGAACGTGTCGTAATGGCCCGACAGGTACAGCGGGATGGTGGCCATGAACGCCAGAACCACCCAGGCCAGACCCGTGACCACCAACGCCTGCTGGCGGTTCAGACGACCAGGCTCAATGCGCATGAAACGAAGCGCCGAACCGACGATGAGCGAAAGACCGATGGAAAAGAGGTAATGACTTGCAGGAATCCATTCCTGGAAGATGATGGCGGTAATCAGCGGGGCAAGCAACGCCACCGACGAGAACAAAACCAGCATGCCCAGGTAATGGCCGATAACCCTGATGTCATACCACGTGAAGCGCTGCCACATTGCGGTGCCTACCCCCACCACTCGGCGCGCGCGTTGAATGCGAGCACGGTCATCCCATCACGAACCTTACGAGGATCATGATGGCCCACAGCCCCAGAAGGAACACCAAACAGCTCAGCACCACCACCGTGAAGCTAAGAAGCGGCGTTTCAACCATCTGGAATATGTCGTGAATGCTTTTCTGCATAGTGACTACGTATAATAGTACAAAAGCGGCTTGACCTCGACCAAGGCCAAGCCGCTTCATATTTCGATTCCAGCCGGCAGGCCGGCGGAACCATTTAAGCCATCAGCTTCGTTACCGCGTTTGCGTAGGCTACCGGGTCGGCGATGGGCATACCTTCCACGATAAGCGCCTGGTTGTACAGGATGTCGGTGTACAGGTTCACCTTGTCGGCGTCGCCGGCTTCCTGCGCACCCTTCAGCACCTCGAACACCGGGTGCTTCGCGTTCAGCTCAAGCACACGCTGCGACTTCACTTCGCCCATGCCCTCGGGCATCTGCGACATGAGGCGCTCCATCTCCAGCGACACGGGGCCTTCGGTGGTCACGGCCGACGGCGCATCGGTCAGGCGCGTGGACACGGCCACCTTCGTGATGGCGTCACCCAGATGCTCCTTCATGGCCTTGAGCAGGGCTTCGTTGTCCTTCTCGGCGGCTTCGGCTTCCTTCTTCTCGTCCTCGGTGGCGAAGTCCAGGTCGCCGGACGCCACGTTCTTCAGATCCTTCGGGCCGGTGCCCTCGATGTCCTTGCCCTCGGCGTCCTTCTCCGGCTCGGGACCGTAGTTCATCATGGACTGGAAGCAGAACTCGTCGACGTCCTTCGTGCACAGCAACACGTCGTAACCACGACCCAGCACCGTGTTCACAATCGGCAGCTTCGCCAAACGGTCGATGCTGTCGCCGGCGGCGTAGTAGATGGACTTCTGGTCGGCAGGCATGGTCTCCAGGTACTCGTCAAGCGTGACAAGCTTCTGCTCCTTGGCGCTGTAGAACAGCAGCAGCTCGGCCAGCTCGTCTTTCAGCATGCCGTAGCTGGTGTAGATGCCGTACTCCAGGCCGCGGCCGAAGTTCTCGAAGAACTTTTCGTAGCCGGCACGGTCGTTCTTGAGCATCTTCTTCAGCTCGGACGTAATCTTCTTCTCCACCTTGCGGGCGATGGCGTGCAGCTGGTTGTTCTGCTGCAGCGTTTCACGCGAGATGTTCAGCGTAAGGTCCTGGCTGTCCACAAC
>NZ_CDRSTZ010000030.1:0-23136 GCF_977052095.1 Senegalimassilia sp. | reverse complement strand
GGCAACCCTCAAGCGATTCGCCGGTGATGGCAGACCACAGCATGTCCTCACGATCCCGCACGCTACCAACGGCGGATGCCGATTCGCTCCAATCCACATGATCGGCCACAGCAAGATGCGCGCGCAAGCTCTGCAACGCATTCATATCCCGAAGAATCCGCGCGCTTTCACGCTCGAGCTCCGCTTCGCGTTCCGCCAAAGCGCTAGTCAACTCACCGTCGGGGTCGCTCCCTTCGCCCTCCTGAATCTGGGAAAGCGAAAGCCCCAGGTATTTCAGCGTGATTATGCGATTGAGACGGTCGACGTCAGACGAGGAATACAGGCGAAGATTTTGCTCCCCTTTGCATGTGGGATGCAGCAGCCCGCGTTGATCGTAGTACTGGATGGTTCGAACCGTCACGCCGACGCGCGAAGCCAATTCCCCAACCGTCATCAAGTCTTGGCTACCTTGTTCTCCCATATCTTGCTTCACCCCACGAACCGACATCTACTCTGCCGAAAAAATAGTCACTATAGCGGATGACGCTACGTCATCGTCAAGCACTACTTCTCAGATGAATCAAACACGCAGGGGTTCAAGCAATCAACCGGAATCCGGCCCTGCACAGCGTCGATAGCCGCTTGCATCGCGCGCTCACGCAGTTCGCGACCGGATTCCTCCGACCAATACGCCGCGTGCGCCGAAAGCACGGTGTGCGGCGCCTTCATGATGGGATGATCGAAGTCGAAGGGCTGTTCCTGTTCGAACACGTCCAAGCCTGCGCCCCACAACTTATCCTCGCAAAGCGCCTGGGCCAATGCCACGGTATCCACCACGGCGCCGCGAGCGGTATTCACCAACACGGCATCCGGTTTCATGAGGGCGAGACGTTCGGCGTTGATCAGGTGATGGGTCTCGGGAGTAAGCGCCGTATGCAGGCTCACCACGTCCGCCGTCTGCAACAGCTCTTCCAGGCGCAGCACGGGATAACCTTCGGGGGTACACCGTCCAGGCTTCAAGCTACGCGACCAGCACACCGCCTCAAAGCCAAGACCAGCAGCCTTCTTGGCTGCCGCTCTGCCGATTTCCCCCATGCCTACGACGCCGAACACGCGGCCGCGGCACTGTCCTAACGGACGAGTGCGCGCATAATCCCACACGCCGCGGCGCATGTCGGCGTCAAGCTCGTTGATACGACGCAGCACCGACAAAGCCAATGTGATTGCGTGGTCGGACACCACTTCCGTTCCGTATCCAGGCACGTTGCACACAGCAACACCGTGTTCCGTTGCCGCCTCAACATCAATCTCGTCGTAGCCAACGCCCGTGCGACTGACCACCTTCAGGTTCGGACACGCCTCGAACACCTCTCGCGGGAATAAGGCGTACGACGTCACTGCGCCTTGCGCCCCCGTTTCCTGTAAGCTGCGGATTACCGCCTCCGCCGTGCGACCGCGCGTGGCTTCGAAGTCGACGCCGGCCTCTTGCGCCATGGCAGCTTCCAGGTTGTTGTCCTCAAAGTCCGTATCAACTGCAACGATTTTCGCCATCGCGAAACTCCTATCGTGTGCGTCTGCCGCTACGCGTTTGCCTGCTCGGCCATTTCCTTCAAGTCAGACAAATCGGTGGGGTCGTCAGGCAGCTCGAGCCCATACGCCTGCGCAATCGCACGAGCCTGCTCCGCGCGCAGCGAGGCAAGCGCCGTTTGCCCGGCTTGCGTCAGATACTGAGACGACAGCAGCAAGCTGCGAGCCACGAACTCCGTGACACGAGGGTCGGTCCCCGATATCTGCAAAACGCCCGTTATCGACTCGGGCGCCAGCGACAGCAGGCTTTTCCCGTCCATGCCGATAGCGTTACCCACTACCTCGTCAAGGGTGTCTGCCGCCTCTTTGGGATCCTCATCTTCATCCATCACACGGCGAATGCTTTTAAACATGGCTTGGTAAAACGCTAGCAGCAGCTTCATCAGATAATCTTGCTCGAACACGCCCTATCCTTCCCGACCAACAGCAATTCCACCGCAGCGCACGCCTAAGCGTTCGGGGTGTGCAAAATTCCCAAATGCTCGTACGCATGCTCTGTCGCCTGACGCCCCTTCGGTGTGCGAATAAGCAAGCCTTGCTGCATCAGATACGGCTCGTACACATCCTCTAGCGTATCCGGATCCTCCGCTAACGCCGACGCCAACGTAGTCAGGCCCACGGGCCTGCCGCCGAACTGCACGCATAGCAACTCAAGAATGCGATTGTCCACAGCGTCCAAGCCAAGCGGGTCAACCTCGAAGAAACTCAGCGCCTGAGCCGAAACGTCTTCGTCGATTACCCCGTTGCCGCGAACCTGCGCCCAATCGCGCACACGCTTAAGCATGCGGTTCGCCAAACGCGGCGTGCCGCGACTGCGGCGCGCAATCTCTAAGGCGCCATCATAGGAGATGGGTACATCCAAAATCGAAGCCGAACGCTGGACAATGGCAGCCAGCTCTTCTGGCGTGTAATACTGCAACCTGAAAGCAATACCGAATCGGTCACGCAGCGGCCCTGTTAACAAGCCCGTGCGCGTCGTTGCGCCGATAAGCGTGAAGCGCGGCAGGTCCAGGCGAATAGAGCGCGCAGCGGGGCCTTTGCCCACCACGATATCAAGCGCGAAATCCTCGAGCGCCGGATAGAGCACCTCTTCAACCATGCGGTTCAGTCGATGAATCTCGTCGATAAACAGCACGTCGCCCTCTTCGAGATTCGTCAAAATGGCGGCAAGATCGCCCGTGCGCTCAATAGCCGGCCCGCTAGTTGTCTTGATATTCGCGCCCAACTCGTTTGCCACAACCGTTGCCAGCGTTGTTTTGCCCAAACCGGGAGGGCCCGAGAACAAGATGTGATCGGCAACGTCGCCGCGTTCTTGCGCCGCTTGGATGAGGATGGCCAGCGATTCCTTGATTTTCGTCTGCCCAAGATAATCCCCCAAGCGCTTCGGCCGCAGGCTGCGGTCAAGCGCCAAGTCGTCTTCGGTCAAGTCAGGTGTTACCGCCCGCTGGGAAGGATCCGGCGTTATGGGCGCAGACGCACCGATGCCCGCCTCGAACACCATACCTTCGATTTTCACTCCATCAGCCACTATCGCGCGCTCCGTCGATTTCCTCTATCTACCACTTGCTGCTATTTGCCCAAACGTTTCAACGCGTATTTTATCAGCGCGTTTTCATCGACGTCCTCAGGGGCACCCTTCAACGCAACATCTGCTTCTACGGAGGCGAATCCAAGCGCCAGTAAGGCTTCGCGCGCACCCTTCAAGCGCTCTGCCGCCACGGCAACAGCCGAAGCCGGCGCACCAGAAGCATCAAACAGGCTAGCCAGCCCCTGGTCAAACGAGCCCTTCAGCTCCAAGATGATGCGCGATGCCGTCTTCTTGCCCACGCCGGGAATTTTCTGCACGGCGGCAACGTCCTGCGCCTGCACCGCGGCCACCAAGCCTTCGGGCGTAAACGACGAAAGCGCCGCCAGCGCAACCTTCGGCCCTACGCCGCCCACGCCAATCAATCGCTCGAACAGCGCTTTTTCCTCTAGCGTCAAAAAGCCGTACAGCGCAATGCCGTTATCGGAAACCTGCATATACGTATGCACCTGCACCGGCTGCCCCACGGCGGGCAGCTTCGCCAACGCGCCCTGCGACATGCCCACAGCATACCCGACACCCTGCACATCAACATATGCGCAGCTTGCCGTTTTCCCAGCTAGCACGCCTTTCAAAAACGCTATCATCGCGCACCTTCTTCCAGAATCTTGCGAGCAGCAGCCCTCGACGCACCGCCGGTGCCGGCACCCGCCATCACGCGCCCGCGCGCCTCCAACTTTGCCAGCGCATCGGCCCCGCCAACGCCGCCGAACCCTTCATGTGTGGTATAGCAAATGGCCGCCGCCAGCGCATCTGACGCGTGATCGGGCTTTGGCTCCACCTGCAAATTCAGCAGCTTCTTCACCATATACTGCACCTGCGCTTTGTCCGCCGTGCCCGTTCCCACCACGGCCATCTTGATTTGCCGCGGTGTGAACTCGCCAACGGAAAGCCCGTGCTGCGCGCACGCCACCAAGGCCGCCCCGCGGGCCTGCCCCGTGGCGAACGCCGCCGTGATGTTCTGCCCGAACCACACGGTTTCGATACCCAGACAACTTGGCTGGAACCGCGTTATTACCGCATCAATTTGCTCGTGAATCTTCGCCAGCCTTTGGGACAGCTCGCCGCTTGCCGGCGTGGACACGCAGCCATACGCCACGCACTCCAAGCGCGACCCGTTCTGCTGGACAATGCCCCAACCCGTGTTCGCCAACCCAGGGTCGATTCCCAATATGGTACGATTCGCCGCTCCCATCAACCGTCCTTACACATCAAACATCTGTTCGAACGATATTACCACACGAATGTTCGGTTTCCGCCAACAACTTTCAACTTGCCGGTTTTGCACTTCCGCAAAAGCGTCCGCTGCATTTTTGCGCTCTCGCAAAAGCCCCAAGCCACGCCCGCCGCGCCGCCAAAAGCACTCCGCCCACAAAAAAGCGCCCCTCGCAACGCGAGAGGCGCTTTCATTCGCAAGGTTTCCTGCGCGCTTACTCTTCTTCCAGAGCCGCGGCGATTTCCTCGGTGATGTCCATGGTGTGGTACACGTTCTGCAGGTCCTCAAGCTCCTCCAGACGGTCGACCAGGCGCATGACCTTCTTCGCGTCGTTGGCGGTAACCGTAGCAGGCGTGGTGGCCTCCATGGTCATCTCAGCGCCCTTGACCTGCACGCCCTGCTCCTCGAGGGCCTTCTTCACGGCCATCAGGTCAGACGGCTGCGTGTAGACGATCCACTCCTCGTCGGCGTCCTCGTAGTCGTCGCCACCGGCCTCGATGACGGCCATCTCGAACTCTTCCTCGTCCGCAGCGGCGCCGTTCGGGCCCATGGGGTGCTTCTTGTCGCCCGTCTCAACCTCTTTCGGGACCATGATCTGGCCCTTGCGCTCGAACATGTAGGACACGGAGCCGGAGGTGCCCAGGTTGCCACCCGCGTGAGTGAACGCCGCGCGCACGTCGGCAGCGGTGCGGTTGCGGTTGTCGGTCAGCGCCTCGCAGTAGATGGCAACGCCGCACGGGCCGTAGCCTTCGTACACGACGGTCTCGTAGTTCGCGGCATCCTTGCCGGAACCAAACGCCTTGTCGATAGCGGTCTTGATCTTGTCCTTCGGCAGCGAGTAGCCCTTGGCCTTTTCGATAGCGGCGGCCAGCGACGCGTTGTTGTCGGGGTTCGGGTCGCCACCCTCCTTGGCCGCAACGGTGATGTTGCGCGACAGCTTGGAGAACAAAGCGGAGCGCTTAGCGTCCTGCGCAGCCTTGCGATGTTTCGTGGTTGCCCACTTAGAATGCCCTGACATAACACGTCCCTTCAAATTACAGCAAATACCAGCTGATTATTCTAGCACCCTTGTCAACAGCCCTCACCGTCCCGCCCACCCCCTTCATAGCGTCTGCAAACGGCAAAAGCGAAAACAGCCTTCGACCATACATAATTCATTATCTTGTCGATTTAATCCCAACATTGTGTTGGATATACTAGAAAGGACAACTATGCCGCCTAGAAGCGGCCCACAAGCACTACCTGAGGTGAAGCTATGAACAGCGTCTCAGCCATCAACGTCGGCATCGACGTCGGCTCGACCACCACGAAAATCTGCGCGCTCGATGCGCGCACCCATGCGCTTTTGCACACGTCCTACCAACGTCACGGCGCGCGCCAAGCCGAAAGCGTTCGCGCCGCGCTTACGCTTATCGCGAACACGTTTCCGCAGGCCAGCGTGCGCCTTGCGCTTACCGGGTCGGGCGCGGCGCCCCTGGCCCGCGCACTTGACGTGCCGTTTTTGCAGGAAGTCGTCGCAAACGCCTGCGCCATCCAGGAGCTCTATCCGCGCACCCGCTGCGCCATCGAGCTCGGCGGTCAAGACGCGAAGATGATCTTCTTCCGCGTCAACGAAGCCACCGGCGCGCTCGACGTCGCCGACATGCGCATGAACGGCAGTTGCGCCGGAGGCACGGGCGCGTTCATCGACGAAATTGCCTCGGTGCTCAACCTGCCCATCGAGCGTTTCAACGAAGCCGCCGCGCGCGGACGCACCGTCTACGACATCTCCGGGCGCTGCGGCGTATACGCGAAAACAGACATCCAGCCGCTGCTCAACCAGGGCGCCTCCCGCGATGACCTGGCCTTATCGGCATTCCACGCCATCGCCAAACAAACGCTCGGCGGCCTTGCGCAAGGTATCGACGTTCAAGCGCCCGTCATTTTCGAGGGCGGCCCGCTCACGTTCAACCCTACGCTCATCAACGTGTTCACCGAACGCCTCGACCTTACCGCCGACCAGGCCATCGTGCCCGACCACCCCGAAACCATGGTGGCGCGCGGCGCGGCGCTTGCGCTGTCCGGCATCTTCGCCGACACGCCCGCCGACATCAACCCGCTAGCCGCCGCAAAGCGCCTTGCAAACTTCACCAGCGCCGACACCGACCACGCCCCTGGCCAGCCGTTTTTCGAAAGCGAAGAAGCGCGCCGGCAGTTCGAGCAGCGCTACCAGCTGCCCGCCGAATCCCACGGGCCGCACAGCGCCGCCGCGCGCTCCCACACGCGCAACGGCGTGCTGCGCGCGTGGCTCGGCATCGATTCGGGCAGCACCACCACGAAGCTTGCGCTTGTCGCCGACGACGGCACGCTCATCGACAACTTCTACGCCAACAACGAAGGCGACCCGCTCGAAGTGGCCCGCCGCGCGCTCGTCGACCTGCGAAACAGCTACGCCGCCGCCGGCATCACGTTCGACATCGCCGGCGTCGGCACCACCGGCTACGGCGAGCTGCTGCTCGCGCGCGCCCTGCACGCCGATTTCCACACCGTCGAAACGGTCGCGCACGCCCACGCCGCAACCCGCTTCATCCCCGATGCCACGTTCATCCTCGACATCGGCGGCCAGGACATGAAGGCCATCTGGCTTGACAACGGCGTCATCAGCAACATCGTCGTGAACGAAGCGTGCTCAAGCGGCTGCGGTTCGTTCCTGGAAAACTTCGCGCGGGCGCTTGACATCCCCACATCGCGCATCGCCGAAGAGGCATTCTCAAGCCGCCAACCCGCCGTGCTCGGCAGTCGCTGCACGGTGTTCATGAACTCCAGCATCGTCAGCGAGCAGAAAAACGGCCGCACGCCCGCCGACATCACGGCCGGCCTGTGCCGCTCGATCATCGCCAACGTGTTCACGAAGGTCGTGCGCGTGCCCAATCTGGCAAGCCTCGGCAACCGCATCGTCGTGCAAGGCGGCACGTTCCGCAACGACGCGGTGCTGTGCGCGCTCATCCAGCACCTCGGCCGCCCCGTCTCGCGCGCGCCCTACCCCGGCCTCATGGGCGCCATCGGCGTCGCGCTGCTCACCCAGCAGCACATGGCGAAGGCGGGGGCGAACGCGAACGCCGCAAACGCCAGCGCACCCGAAAACACGCCCGCCACCAGCACGTTTATCGGACTTGACGCGCTCGACGGCTTCACGTACCGCCAGCAGGCAAACGTCACGTGCCCGTTTTGCGCCAACCACTGCAACCGCACGGTCATCACGTTCCCCGACGGCTCCACGTTCGTCACGAACAACCGCTGCCCGCGCGGCGAAATCGTCGGCGCGCCCAACAGCCCCGACGTGCGCGCAGCGCTCAAGCAGGCAGGCAGCAAAACCGGCGAAGGCGAGAACCTCTTCGAGGCGCGCCAGAAGCTCCTGTTCCAGGATTGGCCCATCGAGCAGGTCGCGCCCGACCGCCACATCACCATCGGCATCCCCCGCGTGCTGGCGTTTTGGGACACCATGCCGTTTTGGAGCACGCTGCTGCGCGCGCTCGGCTTCACCGTCCATGTCAGCCGCCCCTCCACGCGCGCCATGTTCGAAGAAGGCCTGCCGCACGTCACGTCCGACACCATCTGCTTTCCGGCGAAGCTTGTCCACGGGCACATCCTCGACCTTGCGCGCGCCGGCGTCGATCGCATCTTCATGCCCATCATCACCACGGTTCCCAGCGAAAACGCGGCCAGCACGTCCATCTCCATGTGCGCCGTCGTCAAAGGCTACCCCATGGTGGTGAAAAGCTCGGACGATCCCGAGGCGCGTTGGGGCATCCCGTTTGACACGCCGCTGTTCCACTGGTTCGCAACGCGGGACCGCAACCGCCAGCTCACGGAGTATCTGGCGAACACGTTCGACATTCCCGCAGATCAAGCGCATAAGGCCATCGAGCAAGCCGACAGGGCGCAACACGCGTTCAAGTCGCTGCTCACCGAAGCCGGCGTCCGTGCCATCGAGTCCGCGCGCGCAGCAGGCAGCTACGCCATCGTGCTGGCCAGCCGCCCGTACCACAACGACCCGCTTGTCAACCACAACCTGCCGAAAATGCTTGCGCAGCTCGGCCATGCCGTGCTGCCGCCCGACGCCGTGCCGGGCGTCGGCGACGTCGACCTGTCGAACAGCCGCCTCGACGTGGTGAACAACTTCCACCAGCGCATGCTCGGCTCCGCCGTCATCGCTGCCGACAACCCGGCGCTTGAATACGTGCAGCTTGTCAGCTTCGGCTGCGGCCACGATGCCTACCTCTCCGACGAAATCTGCCGCCTCATGCGCGAGCGCTCGGGCGCATCCCCGCTCATCTTGAAGCTCGACGAGTCCGACGTCGCCGGCCCGCTGCGCATTCGCGTCCGCTCGTTCATCGAAACCATCGACGAGCGCCGCGCGCGCGAAGCAGCCGAAAACGCGCGCGGGTGCGCCAACGGCGAATGCCGCACGCCGCAGCCCCACCCGCTGCCCGACCCCTACCCCGTCAAGTACGAGAAAGCCGACCGCCGCATCAAAACCATCCTTGTGCCGAACACCTCGCACGCGTTCTCTCTGCTCATGTCCGCGGCGTTCGCACGCCAGGGCGTGCAGGCCGTCTCGCTCGACCTTGGCCGCGAACACGCCATCGAGCTGGGAAAACGCTATGTCCACAACGACATCTGCTTCCCGGCGCAAATGACCATCGGCGAAGCGCTCGCCGCGCTTGACAGCGGGCAGTGGGACCCGCACACCGTCGCCATCGGCACGGGCAAGTACATCGGCGACTGTCGCCTGACGCACTACGCGGCGCTACTGCGCAAGGCGCTCGACGACGCCGGGTACAGCTACGTCCCCATCATCACGAACGACGACAAAGACGCGCATAACATGCACCCCGGCTTCAAAATGTCGCTTGGCAGCGCCGTGCGCATCGCGTTCGGCCTGCCCATGATCGACGCGCTTGAAGAACTGCTGCGCAAGATGCGCCCGTACGAACTTGAACCCGGCAGCGCCGACGCCACGTTTGACCAGGCCATCAACCTGGTTGTGACCGGCATGCGCGAAAGTGGCGTGCACGGCGCCGTCGGTGGCTTCAAGCAGGCCATCGACATCATGTCGCGCGTGCGCTACGACCGCTCGCACCCGCGCCCGCAGGTGCTCATCGTCGGCGAATACCTGCTGAACTTCCACCCCGGCGCCAACCGCAACATCGAGGCGTACCTCGAAGCGAACGGCCTGGAAGTCATCGAAGCGCGCATGACCGACGTCATTCGCAAAACGTACTTCTACCAGGACGCCCAGGCGCGCGAGTTCCACGTTTCGCAGCCGCCCTCCACCAAGGCGTTCAACCGCATCGCCAACCAACTGTTCGAAAGCACGCACGACGTGTGTGACCGCATCGCCCAGGCCCACCCGCTCTACGAACCCGCCTGCCGCATGCCCGAGCTCGTGAAAGCGTCCGACCCCATCATTCACCACACGTTCGACGCCGGCGAAGGCGTGCTCATCCCCGGCGAAATCCTGCACCACGCCGCTCGCGGCTGCCGGTCGTTCGTCATCTTGCAGCCGTTCGGATGCCTGCCGAACCACGTCGTCGGCCGCGGCATCGTCAAGCAGCTGAAGGCGCGCTATCCCGACGCGAACATCCTGCCGCTCGATTACGACCCCGACGTCAGCTTCGCCAACATCGAAAACCGCCTGCAAATGCTCATCATGAACGCCAAAGCGCAGGCGGCAGAAGGCGAAGTCGGCGGCGAATCAAACGCCAACAACCCACAGTCCGATGCATCTACCAGCGAAAACAGCAAGGAGTAGCCATGGCAAGACCACGGAAAAGCGAGCACGCCTCCGCCAACGCAAAGCTCATCGATGCCTTCTGGGCTTGCCTTGAAGACCACCGGCTCACCGACATCACCATCAGCGCCATCACGAAAAGCGCCGAGCTCAACCGCGGCACGTTCTACTACCATTTCCGCGACATCGACGACCTGACCGCGCGCGCCATTGAAGTCGAATTCAACTCCCAAGCGCTGCTGCCGGGCATTTTCGACCTCATCGCCGGCGCGCCCGGCTCCATCACGGCAATCGAACTGATCCAGCAGCGCATGCAGCGCCTCAGCCTGCTCATCGACCGCGGCGGCCTCGACGTGCTGTCAATGCAGATCAAGCGCCTTGTGCGCCAAACGTGGACCGCCATCCTGTGCGCCGAAGGCGAGAGCCTCAAGCCCGAAACGCTGTTCATCATCGAGTACACCACCAGCGGCATCATCGGCCTTATCGCCAACGAGACCATGCGCGCGTCCGCGCAAACCTCGCCCGACGCGCTCAACGGCTTTCTTGCGCGCAACTCCGCGTTTCTGCTCGAGCAGATCGGCAACGCGCAAGGCGTCCCACGCAACATCATCCTCGAAAGGATCCACGCCACCCGCCGCGTCTCCCGTCTCAACGCGAAGCGCTAACCCAACTGCAGGGCACACGCAGGGGCGGGGCTGATGCCGCCAAGGACAAAGGGGACCTGCGCCCCATTACCTTGGCGGCATCAGCCCCGCCCCCTCATCGCAACTCCCAAATCTCCGCAAAGCAAAAAGCGCGACCCGGGCTCGTCGCCCAGGTCGCGCTTTCGACACCCATCAGGAACAATCAGCGGAAATTCGCCAAAACCGGATACATCGACATCGTCTGGAATCTGCCTTCCATCACGGCGTTGCCATAATGGTCAGCGAAGAACAGCTGCATCGGCCCAGCAGGCTCCACCCCTGCCAGCCGGTTCATCCAACAGTCGAACGCCAAAAACGTCATAGCCGCGTCAACCAGGAAAAACGCCAGCAGCCCCCAAGCGAAAACGCCGCGCCACGAAACCGGCACCACGTCCGCCGCACGCTGCAGCACCGGCAGCGCAAGCTTCATCCAGGCCACGCCCGCTGCGCCCCACACCAGGGCCATTCCCAGGCACGTGTGCCCGCCCAAATTGAACGGTTGGCTCGAGTAATCCCAGGCCACAATGCCGAACGCGTTCTCCCAAAACCATCCAGCGAACCATTCGAACCCCGCGCCCACCAGGGCGGCCACACCGAACAGCACACCGCCGCGCGCCTCGGACAAGCGCGACAGCGTCACGGTCATCAAAACGCCGCCGACGCCGTAAATGGGGCTGAACGGCCCCCACAGAAAGCCCGCGCGATCTTCCCAGCGTCCATCGACGAAATAGCTCACAACGGTTTCGCCGATCAGCCCCACCACGCAGCACACGGTGAAAATCCACACCAGGTGGTACAGGTCAAGCTTGATGACCTCAGGAGCCGTCGCTTCGCGCACCGAAGCCCGCGCATCGCAGGAAACCTCGGCATCTTCGCTTATGGCGCAAACCGCATCACCCGCGGAAGCACCCGACGCAAGCGCGCGGACCTCTTCGGCCGTTCCAAAATCTTTTCTATGAAACATGACGTGCTTTCCCATTATTTCCTCCCCAGGTGCCCATTATTGCACACAGGGAACGAACAAGCGCCCGAAGCAACCTTTAGTCAACAACCTGCCATCTCGGCAGCCCGCCTCGCGCAATACGCGCAGCCCCATTCACCCCGCGCCTTCGCCAGCTGTCCCACCTGCGGCTCCAACTCTTCGGCGAACGCATCAAGCACCGCGCAACCCCGCCCACACCATCAAGCCAATCCTCGCGTCTTAGCCAGTACAAACCGGTCAGCTTCATTCGCGGCTCGTCGCAAAGATCTCTCAATTGCTACCGAACTCGCCGCAAATCGCCCGGCCACCGCACAACCGTTGACGCGCACTAGCAGTAAAGTCCACCATATCCATTGACTTAGTAGCTAAGCGCAGCTTGCCGCCGGAACCGCCCAGCGCCGCAACCCTTCGGCCCTGCTCGGCAACCCGCCGCACGCGGCCAGCCGCTCGAATACCGAAGGGGGTATCGTGCACTACATCCATTGCCTGAACAACATCTCCGCCAAGGGAACCGATCTGCTCGGCGCCGATTACGAACTCACCGACGACATCTCCCGCGCGCAGGGCATCCTCGTGCGCAGCGCCGCCATGCACGACATGCAGCTGCCCGAAGACCTGCTCGCCATCGCGCGCGCCGGCGCGGGCGTGAACAACATCCCGCTCGACGCCTGCGCCGAAGCCGGCATCGTCGTGTTCAACACGCCCGGCGCCAACGCAAACGCCGTGAAGGAGCTGGTGCTGTGCGGCATGCTGCTGGCAAGCCGCGGCATCATCGACGGCGCCGCCTGGTGCCGCGACCACGCCGATTCTCCCACCATCGGCAAAGATGCCGAAAAAGCGAAGAAGGCGTTCGCCGGCCACGAGGTCTTCGGCAAAACACTCGGCGTCATCGGCTTGGGCGCCATCGGCGCACTGGTGGCCAACGCCGCCATTGACCTGGGCATGAACGTCCTCGGCTACGACCCCTACGTTTCCGCCGAGGCGGCGTGGCGCCTGTCCCCGGCCGTCGAGCACGTCACGAACCTCGACGACGTGCTGCACCGCAGCGACTACGTCACCATCCACGTGCCGGCCATGGATTCCACGCGCGGCATGATCGGCGCGCACGGGCTCGAGGTCGCCAAACCCGGCTGCGCCGTGCTGAACTTCAGCCGCGACACGCTCATCGACAACGCTGCCATGACCGAGGCGCTTGCCGCCGGCCGCGTGGCAACGTACGTCACCGACTTCGCAACGCCCGAGGTCATGGCCATGACCAACACGCTCGTCCTGCCGCACCTCGGCGCCAGCACCGCCGAAGCCGAGGACAACTGCGCCATCATGGCCGCCCGCCAAATCAAGGACTACCTGGAAAACGGCAACATCAAGAACTCGGTGAACTACCCCGCTTGCGACATGGGCCCCGCGCCCGCCGAAGGTGGCCGCGTTGCAGTTCTGCACGCGAACGTCCCCGACATGCTCAGCCAAATCACCGGCGTGTTCGGCGAGGTCGGCGCCAACATCGACAACCTCACGAACAAGGCCCGCGGCAACGCCGCCTACACCATGCTCGACCTGAACGCCCCCGCAACCGGCGAGCTCACCGCAAAGCTCGCCGCCATCGAAGGCGTCCACCGCGTCCGCATCGTAAAATAGCAAATCAACCCACAGCAAAGAAAGGGAGGGGCGCGGTTCTCAACAAACCGCGCCCCTCCTTTCGTTGTGGGCGGTTACGGCGTTTTTCCTCCACGATTCTGCCACCACCCCATCGGTTGTGAGCGGTTTTCGCTCCACCGTTCAACCGCCTCGATGCAAAACAGCAGGTCGGAAACGCAAGGAGCCAAGCAAATCAATTTCACGCCCGTCCAAACCTGCCCACAACCGGCACCTGGCGAGGAGACCTATCGCGCGCCTTCGATCGTTCCGCCGCCAACCACAACGTCACCGTCATATAGCACAAGCGACTGCCCCGCCGCAGGCCGCGCAACCGGCTCGTCGAACCGCACCTTCAGTACGCCGTCCTCAACCACGGCCTGCCCCGGCTGCGCCTTCTGGCGATAGTGCGTTTTCGCCGTCACCCGCATCGGCTCATCCAATGTGGCAACGGAAATCAAGTTCACGTCCCGCGCAAACACCTCGTGCACGCCAAGCTCGCTGCGCGGCCCCACGACCAGCGCGTTTGCCGCCGCATCCTTCGCAATCACATACAGCGGCTCGGGCGCGGCAACCCCAATGCCCTTGCGCTGCCCAATCGTGTAATGGATCAGCCCGCGATGCCGCCCCAGCACCTTGCCGCTCGCATCAACAATGTCGCCCGGCAAAAACGCTTCCGGCACGCAAGAATCCCCGGCCCGCGCCGCACCGTCCGCCGCAGCATCAACGTCAGCGCCACGCCCGCAGCAAACATCCGCGCCGCCGCGCAACTCCGCCCCTTCGCGGCCCGAATCGCCCTGCGCATCCGCCGCAGCACCCTCGACACCCAAATACCGCGCAATAAACGACGCGTAATCCCCATCAGGCACAAAACAGATGTCCTGGCTTTCCGCCTTATGTGCATTCCCGAACGCATGCCGCTCCGCCAGCTCTCTGACCTGCGGCTTCGTCAATTCACCCAGCGGAAACAGCATGTGCGCCAAATCGTCTTGCGTCAGGTGGTACAGCACGTAGCTCTGGTCTTTCGCCGCATCCAGCCCGCGCCGCAACTCGTAGCGCCCCGTTGCCTCGTTATACGCCCGGCGCGCATAATGACCCGTCGCAACATAGTCGTACCCCAGCTGCGCACGCCGTTGCTGCAGCGCCGCAAACTTCAGATACCGGTTGCAGTCGATGCACGGGTTCGGCGTCCGTCCACCCAGATACGCATCGCAAAACCGGTCGATCACCTCGCGACCGAACGTGCCCGTGAAATTGAACGTGAAGTGCTCCAGCCCCAGGTCAAAGGCCACCTGCCGCGCATCCTCAACGTCGCTTTGGCTGCAGCACGTGCTCTCGCCCACCACGCACGCGCCGCCGGCGCCGGCAACCTCGTTGTCGAACAGCTTCATCGTCACGCCGCAGGCGTCAAAGCCCGCATCGCGCAGCAGCAGCGCAGCCACAGAGCTATCCACCCCGCCGCTCATCGCAACGAGCACGCGCTCACGTTTCTTGCTTTCCATCAGGGATTTCTCCTTCATGCCCTCGGCAATCCGCTAAGCAGCGGGCCCTATTGGGCACCAACCCTAAATATAATCGGCGAACTTCACCACCGGCCAAATCGCGTTCGCATCGCACTCTTCGCGGTCGATGCGCAGGCAATCGTGGCAGCGCCCCTCGCGGCAGCGCACGTTCTTCGCCTCGTTGATCAGCGCGCGGAACAGCGGCGCCATATGCCCACCGTCCTCGACAAAATACTCGGGGTGCCACTGCACGCCCATCAAAAACCGGCAATCGCGCGCTTCGACGCCCTCCACAAGCCCATCGGGCCCATATGCCGCAGCCGACAAATTGGAAGGCAGCGCGCGAACACCCTGATGGTGCATAGAGTTCACCGACGCATGGTCCACACCCAGAATCTCGCCCAGCTTGCTCGACCGCATAATCGACACCGTGTGCGTCGGGTGCCCATACTCCACCGTCTGCCAGTGGTTCACGCGCCCGCCCGCCGGCGTCTGCACGCCCTCGCTCGCATCCGGAGCATCATCAAGCGCGCTCACGCCGTCGAACTGTTCCTCCAGGTCAAGGTACAGCGTGCCCCCAAAGAACACGTTAATCATCTGCATGCCACGGCAAATGCCCAGAAGCGGGAAGTCGAACTGGTACGCATAGCTCAGCAGCAGGTACTCCACCTCTTCGCGCTCCGGTGTCAACTCCGACAGCTTGCCGTACGTAATGTCCCCACCATAGCGAACGGGGCTGATGTCCTGCCCGCCCGACAGCACGAACCCGTCGATGCGCGGCAGCAGCGATTCGTACACGCTCACGTCGCTGGTGAACGGGATGATCAAAGGGGCGCCGCCGGCCGCAACAACCGCCTGCGCATAGTGGTTGTTCATGCGAAGCACGCCCTCGTTCGGGTCGTACGTCGGAACAATCCCGATCACAGGCCGCGTTTCGCCCATCGCCTTCGTGGCAATATCCTCTATGCTGATCGGACGATGCGCACCAAACACGCTCATCACGCCCCTTCGCCTTTTCCGCTCGCTTCAAATCAAACGCGGCCGTTCTCCAGCGAAAACAGCCGCGCACCTTTATTACACCGTTCCGAAAATGCGGTCGCCCGCGTCGCCAAGACCCGGCAAAATGTACGCCTGGTCGTTCAGGCCCTCGTCAAGCGCGCACGTCCAAATGCGAACCTCCGGGTCGTCGGCAAGCACCGCGCGAACACCCTCGGGCGCCGCCACCAGCACAAGCAGGCGAATATCCTTCACGCCCTGTTTGCGCAGGTAGTGAATGGCCGCCAACGCGCTGCCGCCCGTTGCCAGCATCGGGTCGATCAAAAACACCGAGCGGTTCTCGATGCCCTTCGGCATCTTCGCGTAATACTCGCGCGGCTGATGCGTCTCCTCGTTGCGCTCCATGCCCAGCACGCCAACCGCCGCCGAGGGAATCACGGAAAGCACGCCGTCAAGCATGCCCATGCCCGCGCGAAGAATCGGCACCACCGCAAGCAGGTTGCTCGGAACATGCTTGCCCGTCATGGTCTGCAGCGGCGTCTTCACCTCAACCGGCTCCGTCGGCAAATCGCGCGTCGCCTCGAACACCTCAATCATCGAAATCTCGTACACCATCTGGCGAAACTGCGAGGGCGTGGTGTTTTCGTCGCGCATAATCGAAAGCTTATGCTCAACAAGCGGGTGATCGAGCACGCACAAGCGCTCATCGGTCAATCGCAAATCATCCATGAAAAGACTCCTCTCGGGCCTTGCCGCAGCGGACGAACCATATAGCAACCTCCACTTCGCCCGCCATATTCCGTAACTCACCATAATACGCCATTCCCCTTGGCAGCTGGGCGGTCAACCCTCTTTAGCCTGCCAGCGGCAACACATTTCCCAAATCTCCAAATGCCGTCCGCTACCTCAGCAACGCGACATTCCAACACAAAACAATTATTGACGTTTTACCTGGTAAAGAAGCAGTTTTAAGCGCGACTCAACCTTCTCGCCGCTGCGCTCTATTCGCAATGTCTCGCAGTAGCCGCGCTGCCGTCCCCATATTTCTAACAAAAACCAGTGGACACTTCACTGTTTTTTGTTATAGACTGAACGCGTTACAAGCGGCACAAGCATGTGCCAACATGCCCAAGCCGCGAACAGACAAAAGAAAAAAAGAAGCCCCCAGCGCCAACTGGGGGCTGCCTAAGTGATCATGTATCGACCACTCACTCACAGTTGATATTTTATCACTTTGAACAGGCGCTCACAAGGCGTTCTTGTTTTTGCACTCTTTTTTTCATTGTCGAAAACCAAATAACTTCGACGAGGAGCAGGGGCTTTCCGCCTCTGTTTAGGGTGCAGCATGTCTCGACAGCAATCGAGCGCAGCGGCATCGTCGATTCAGGAATCCGAGTGGGAAACCTTTTACCGGCTCATCACCCATGACGACCGCAACAGCTATTACGTCGTGTCGTCTTGCGCCAACGGAACCTGGACCGATACCGCTGTGAAAAAAGATTCGCTTCCCGCTTTGGGCTTCAACCCACGGGCAAGCTACTACATGACCCACAACGGGTTCACTTCGCGCTGCCGCAAATCTCACCAGGTCAGACAGCTGAACGCGTTGTTCTTCGACCTCGATTGCCATAACCAGGATGCTGCACGCACGCAAGTAGCGGTGCACCATGCGCTCAACGTGCTGCAACAAGCTGTCGAAGCGCACCTGCTTCCCCAGCCAACCATGACCATCAATTCCGGCCGTGGCGTGCAGCTCTTCTTCGTGCTTGAGCGCTCTGTGCCGTACCGATTCGAAAGCGGCTCTATCAACCAGAAGGCCGTTCACCTGTTCGAACTCGTGCAATCCGGCCTGGCCGATACGCTCGAACGCATCGTTTCCCCTGTTGAGGGACTCGAAGTAGATCGCGCAACATTCGATGTTTCGCGCGTTTCGCGCATCCCCGGTACGTTCAACGCAAAAGCCGGCCAGTTCGCCTCGCTCGTACAACACGCAGACGTGTTCTACAGCCTCTCGAGTCTGTACCGTTTCGCCCAGTCGAATACTCAAATGAAAACCCAGTCCTTGCGCGCCTCATTTGCGCGTCCTGCAAGCATCATGCGTTTCCAGCCGATGCTCATGAGCCGGCTCGGCAAACTCATCGAATTGCAGAAATACCGCAACTACGACTGCGAGGGCACGCGCGAGCTCATGTCGTTCGTGTTCTACAACACGGCGGTGCAAATCTATATGCGCGACGAAGCGAAAACTCGTCTCAAGACTTTCAATAACCAGTTCATCAAGCCGCTGGATCAAAAAGAACTTGCAGGCGTTATCGCTTCCGTTGACGAAGTCATCAACGTTCGAGGCGAAAAAGGCTACTACCTCATTGGGGCTCAACGTTTAACTGAGCTTCTTGCCCTTACTCCTCAAGAACTCGTTGACCTCAACTTCTTCGAATCGAAGCGTTCCCTCGAACGAAAGGAGCAAAAGCAACTCACTGCACAACGCAAACAAACACGTAATCACATGATTCTGTCTCTCAGGCAGGAAGGATACACCCATGCCCAAATTGCAAATTCTGTAGGTTGCTCCCCTCGAACCGTTGCTTCCGTCCTCAAGGCTGCAGGGCAAACCGTAACAAGAAAACGTACAAGATCATATAACATCATTTCGATGAATCGCTACAACAAGAAACACGCTATACTTTGCAATTTTTTGTCATACGAGTCTTTGAAGTGCTCCGCTTTGCCATTCGTCTCCCTCGCCCTGAAGCTTAGGGATTCCGTCGGTTTAACCTCTGGTTATCCTGCTGTTGCCAGGTATTTCAAACTGACAAAAGCCCTCTTTCCACTGATTTTTGTCAGTTTCCAGAGGGCTTTGTCTTGGCATGCTCTTCTTTATCGTAAGCGTTGGCGGTTTTATTGCCTTTACTATTTTCGCTTACTCCAGTGACTTCTCGATGTTTCTGATGGAAGCCTTTATTTCGCCGATAAGCTTAAAGTCTGCTTCGCCTTCAGCGCTTTCTGCCTTGCGCAATGCGTTTCTCGCGCTTTTCAGATATCCGTTGATGTCTTTTGCCGGCTTTGGCTCCTTGTTTTGCGGCTCGGCTTTGATCGTTCGCGTAATCTCGCTTACCGGTTGAGGTTCCGTTTCCGTTTCAGCCTTTTTAGTCGCTTCGATAAGCGTGGTAATTTCGTCCGGCGTAAGGTTCTCTTCTCTCATTGCGTTTACTACGGCATCTTGCTTTACACTTGGCAGTTTTGACAGCGCTTCTGCTTGCGTTTGCGTGATGCTCCCCGCGTCAAGAAGGTCGTTTCCTTCTTTCGAGAGGTTCCTTGCGATGTTCAGCAGCACCTGTGCGGTTCTTTCCGATACTCCGAAGTGCTCCGCTAGGTACGTCTTAGTATTCACGCCTTTCAGCGCCGGGTCCTCTTTACGCCATTCGACCAGCTTGTCAGCCAGTACTTTGAAGCCTTGGGCGCGTTCCGACGGCTTTATGTTGCGCTGGCCTATGTTACTGGAATGCATGATGAAGTTGGCCTGCTCGTCGGAAATCGCTCCCATTTTATGACAGCGTCCGGGCACCATTCGCCATGCATCGCCGTACTTCTCTGCCAGCAGTTTACAGGCTCTCCAGCGACGCTCGCCATCAATGATCTGAATGCCGTCTTCGGTTTCGCGAAGAATCAGCGGTTCTATTTCCTTGCTGTTCCAAATCAGGCCCGCAAGGTTTTTCACGTCTTCATCGGTGATGGTGTAGCTGTTGTTAGGATTCGGCGTCAGGCTATTGATGTCGAACCAGTCAAAGCCCATTTCCGCCAGCAGCGTATTGCGACGGTTGTCGTTCGCCATCTTATCGGTGATAGACGTTTCCTGATTATCGCGAGCTTCGAACGCGGCCAAGCGCATTTGCTCATCGGTTAGCTTTTCGTGTCGAGGAATCACGTTTGCCACGGCTCCCCCGCCGCTTTTCATGGCAGCTTGCAGTTTCTTCCTAGGCATTCATGGCCTCGATTTCTTGAGCCAGCAGTCGATACGAAATGGCTGGTTTGCTGTTGGGGTCGTACGTAATGAGCGGTTCCATTGCCAAGCTTGCTTCGGGTACCACGGTGCTCTTCTCGATTTTCGTGTTGAAGTATTCAGCATTCGGAATTGCTTCTTTCAGCATCTGGCAACCATATTTATACGCGGAAGTATTGCGTTCGATCATCGTTTGCAAGATCTTCCAATGCTGCGGAAGGCGACGGCGCTCCTTTGCTGTGCGGTTGATGGTATCGATCGTCTGCGACAGGCCGGCAATGGCGAAGCCGTCGACCTTAATCGGGATGATGATGTGCGAAGCGTTATTGCCTGCCTCAAGTGCCACAATCGCATTCGTCGTAGTCATGTCCAAGCGAGGACCGCAGTCGATGATGATATAATCGAACTTACGTTCGCCTGCTTTTGCGGTTTCGCTGATAAGATCTTCAATCGCATAGCGAAGTCGGGTGTCCACGCCGCCAGCAATTTCTGCCTTCAAGCGCGTATCCGCATCTGCGAATCGGAAGTTCGAAGGCACGCAGTACACGTTCTCGTACTCGGTTGTCCTCATTACCTCGCGCAGCGTCAGGCGCGGTGAGCTTGGGGAGGTCTGATACAGCACATCGGCAATGCAGGCCTCTTCAGAGCGCGGATCATACACGCGAAGGCTTTGGCTCACGTTGCCCTGACCGTCCATATCGATAACCAGTACTTTATATCCCAGTTCCGAAAGACACACGGCAAGACATGTGCTGGTAGTGGTTTTAGCCACGCCGCCTTTGTAACTCATAATCGAAATGATCGTCGGTTTATCCGCCGATTGAGTAAGCTGACCGTTCAGCAGCAAGTCGGCAAGTTGAGACTTGTTGAGGCCTCGACGTTCTGCTTCCTTTTCTAGTTCTTCAACGGTTTCGCGTCCTAGCGAAAGAGACTGCTGCTGCTTCTCTCCGCCAC
The DNA here is from genome assembly GCF_977052095.1 of Senegalimassilia sp. Classification (NCBI taxonomy): domain Bacteria; kingdom Bacillati; phylum Actinomycetota; class Coriobacteriia; order Coriobacteriales; family Coriobacteriaceae; genus Senegalimassilia; species Senegalimassilia sp. Next base: position 2,247 of record NZ_CDRSTZ010000030.1, on the reverse strand, counting down.
GTGCTTTGGTTCTTCCGGCCATCAAGGCTCCTGTCTTATATGGAAAGGGGGTGCACACGAACAAACGTACGTGTAAATTCTATCTACTGTGCAGCGACTGCACAGTAGATATTTTAACAAACAGTGTCTTTAATAACAATGAATATGTAACAAATAATGGCTCACTTCACAAACTATTTGTTAAAACTCTCCTAAGAACAGTATGGCATTTCACCCTGTAACTATATGTCGACAGGTCTCATCTCTTTGAACCCCATAAGCCTACCGAGCCTACCCTAAGTTCGTCGCACCCAGTTTCTCCTTTCCCGAAAGATTGCTGTGCAGTCGCTGCACAGCAATCATTCTGGAAAGGAGAAACTGGGTGCGCAGCTCAGCCAGAATCCATACATCTACTACTTCAATGTCCTCAGATAGATGCGCAGCCAGCACCTTTTACTGCTGCTCTATCTTTTGCCATAGGTATGTATCTGTCGGGATGCATGTCTAGATTAGTATGATTGTTTGAGATACTGTTGCAGCTGCACGAATCCGTAGTTGCAACTGTATTTGAGTTTCACTAATGCATCATTTGGACAAGTAAAGTTGTGGTAGTTGCTCAATCGAATCCCTATGAGTGCTTGTTTATAAGTGTTGAATAGACTCGAGCAAGCACTACCAGTTATCAACGAAATAACCCACTAACCCACGTTGATAAAATCACTCCCTTGGCTTGGTTGAGCAAGTCCTATTGATTGTCGGCTACAAGCAGCGTTTCATTCGCTTTGAACTTGATTAGATGAATGGGATTAGATTGATTGCTGAATAGATATGCGAAGCCTCTCGATTCAGGCTTCTTCCATTCAGTAACATCTGAATGGAAGTTCACGATCGTTTGGTGACTGCATCATGTTGATTAGTTTAATTGCTGCTGTTTGTGTCGCAGGGCTAAGTGATATGGGGATTCAGGAAATCCTTACTGTGCAGCGACTGCACAGTAAGGATTTTGAAGCACGAAGCAAACAGCAGCAAAGACGATAGAGAAACAGACTGCAAAATATTGCTTTAGAAATAAGATCAAGAAAATTCAAACATCAAAATGAAAGCAAATCAGGAATACAATATATGACACAGCATGACTAAGAAGACACCATACGGCAGGATTACATAAGATAATTTCGTAAAGACCAAGAATGCCTATATGGGAAAAATCCGAATGACAAATATATGAATACAAGAAATGATTCAAAAACAATAATGCTCAGCAGAAACAGGTGACATGTGTGGACAAGCTTGAAGCGAGTATTGGGTAGCAATAAAGCAGTGTCGGCAGGCGCAAGTATGGCGAGTTACATGTAATAAGGTAACTACGCGAATAGAAAAGCAATCATGAGTGGAAATATAGAAGCGGATATATGGCAAGAGCAAAATCAAATTTGCAAGTAGATGCAGAGGGTAAAAGATTGCATGCAGACAAGGACAGATGCCATAAGGAGATTGCAATTCTAATCACCCGCGCATTAAGTAGTGCTTTCAAAATTAGCTGACGAAATAATGAACACCTAGATATTTGGGGCGCAGCAAGAAAGATTTCAGAAAACGAGTCTTCTGCTGTAGTAGACAGGGAAAGCAGACATCTATATATAGAAGTACTCAGACGTTGGGGCAGTCGGCAGAATCGGTTCATAGCAGAAACGTTAATTACTATAGGCACCTCAAAAACGAACAGTGAAAGAAGGTAAGAGTGGGAGACGGGGAGGCAGATTAAAAGCAGGAGCAGAAAAGTAGCAGTAGCTAAGCTGCAAAAGAAAATAGCACTGAAGGTATAAGGATTGAAATCACTGACGTCTGAAAAGACGTGCAAGGTTGAATGCAAAAGAACTCAGATAGCAACGGATGAGGAACAAGAGCGAATGAGCCAAGCATCAAACAAGAGCATCTAAGAGATCGAACGCGATGAACTTGAAATTCAAGAAACACAAACAGATGTTTGTAAAATATCAGAATGTGTGCAAAATGTGTAGACCACCGCATCTCGAAGATAGGGGCTTGCCAAGGCGGCGGAGGAGGCGTAAAGTACATCCTCGCCTTGAGGGGCGGCAAGCGAAAGCGGGCCTGCTCCGAAGGGAAAGCCGCGGGGGAGGCCCCGCAGGCGGGAACCTTGAGAACCGGATACTGGACAAGAGACGATCACAATAGCCAGTGAAGCCAGCGCAGGCAGGGCCTACCTACTTTGAGCCCGCCTGCCCCGGATTTACAATTTCTTTTAAA
>NZ_CDRSTZ010000029.1:0-23265 GCF_977052095.1 Senegalimassilia sp. | reverse complement strand
AACGGCGGTTGCGGCGCTCCGGGCGCAGGCTGCTGCGGCACCTGCGCGGCAGGCGCAGGCTGCTGGCCGTTCCAGTTCGGGTCGGCAAGCTGCTCATCGCGAGCACGCGCGGCGGCCTCTTCGGCCTCCTTGGCGGCAATGATGTCGCCTTCGCGCTGCAAGTAGTCGTTCCACGTATTGTTCAGCAACGCCTGGCACGCTTCGCCTTCCACGGTTTCGCGCTCAAGCAGCACGCTGGCCATGAGGTCCATCTGCTCGCGATGTGCGCTGAGAATCTCGTAGGCGCGGTCGTGCGCCTCCTTCATGATGCGCGCAACCTCGTCGTCGATGCGACGCGCGGTTTCCTCGGAGTAATCCTGCGTGTTGCCCATGTCGCGGCCCAGGAACACCTCATGGTTCGGCTGGCCGAACACCTGCGTGCCCAGCTCGGCCGACATGCCGTACTGCGTAACCATGGCGCGGGCCATCTTCGTGGCGCGCTCCAGGTCGTTGCTGGCGCCGGTGGTCACGTCATCGCAAAAAATCTCCTCGGCAACGCGGCCGCCCATGAACACGGCCAGCTCGTCGCGCATCTCGCCCACCGTGTTGAGGACCTTGTCTTCCTTCGGGATGGACAGCGTGTAGCCCAGCGCGCGGCCGCGGCTGATGATGCTGATCTTATGCACCGGATCGGCCTTCGGCAGCAGGTGGCCCACCAGAGCGTGACCGCTTTCGTGGTACGCGATGGTGTGCTTCGTCTGGTCGTCCATCACGCGGCCCTTGCGCTCCGGACCGGCGATAACGCGCTCCATGGACTCGCTGACTTCCTGCTGCGTGATAATCTTCTTGTTGCGACGCGCCGTCAGAAGCGCGGCCTCGTTCAGCAGGTTGGCCAGGTCAGCACCGGAAAAGCCCGGGGTCAGCTTCGCCACATTCGCCAGGTCGACGTCGCTGCCAAGCGGCTTGTTCTTCGCGTGCACGTTCAGGATGCGCTCGCGGCCCTTCACGTCGGGCGCGTCCACCACGATCTGGCGGTCGAAGCGGCCGGGGCGCAGCAGGGCCGGGTCAAGCACGTCGGCGCGGTTCGTGGCGGCAATCAGCACCACGGAATCGTTCGCCTCGAAGCCATCCATCTCCACCAGCAGCTGGTTGAGCGTTTGCTCGCGTTCGTCGTGACCGCCGCCCAGGCCGGTGCCACGCTGGCGACCGACGGCGTCGATCTCGTCGATGAAGATGATGGACGGGCTGGCTTCCTTCGCCTGCTTGAATAGGTCGCGCACGCGCGATGCGCCCACGCCCACGAACATCTCCACGAAGTCGGAGCCGGAAATGCTGAAGAACGGCACGCCCGCCTCGCCGGCCACGGCGCGCGCCAACAGCGTTTTGCCGGTGCCCGGAGGGCCCACCAGAAGGCAGCCGCGCGGGATCTTCGCGCCCATGGACTGGTACTTCGCGGGGTTGGCCAGGAAGTCCTTGATCTCCTGCATTTCCTCGACGGCCTCGTCGACGCCGGCAACGTCGGAGAAGTGCACGTCAGGGCGCTCCTCGATGTTCTGCTTCGCCTTGGCCTTGCCGAAGTTCATCTGCGAGTTGTTCGCCTTCGACATTTGGTTGAACAGGAAGAACAGCATGGCGCCGATAAGGATGATGGGCAGAAGCGACGCGAGGATGTCGCCCCACGGGCTGGGCGTTTGCACCTCGTACTTGATTTCGGGGTGCTGAGCCATCAGGTCGGACAGCGAGCTGCCGGCCCACGTGCACGTGAACTTGTGCGGCGTGCCCAGCGTTTGCTGGTCCACGTCGGTGGTGCCCAGGCCGGTCAGCGCCTTGCCCGTGGTTGGGTCCTTCAGCGTGGCCATGCCGGCGTTCATGGCGTCGATGGCGCTGTTGAACGCGTCGGCGGCAGAGCTACCTGCGGTAATGGCCGGGTAATACGTGCCGTTGATGGTGTAATCGCCAGCGCTGTACGTGACCTCGGTCACGCGATTCTGGTCAACAGCCTGCATGAACTCGGACGCCACCAGCTTGTCGGTGGTGCCCTGCGACGCTTGCGACATGCTCATGAACTGCTGGCCGACGAAGAACGCGACAAGCAGGAAAAGGACAACCGAGATGATGGTTGTCCGAGGATTGGGCTGCTGGATTTGCGGTTTGTTGTTTTGCGGCATAGGCCTTACTTTCTTATTTGTAGAGCTCGGGCTTCAGAACGCCGATGTACGGCAGGTTGCGGTAGCGTTCCGCGTAGTCCAGGCCGTAGCCGACGATGAACTCGTCGGGGCACTCGAAGCCGACGTACGCGCAATCGATTTTCGCCTGCGCGCGGGTTTTCTTACGCAGCAGCGTGGCGACCTCGATGGACTTCGGGTTGCGGGCGCGCAGCGTTTTTAGCAGGTACGTAAGCGTCAGGCCCGAGTCCAAAACGTCTTCGGCAATGACGACGTTTCGGCCTTCGATCTGGGACGACAGGTCCTTCAGGATACGGACGACGCCCGAGCTTTTCACGCCATTGCCGTAGGAGGAAACGGCCATGTAGTCCATTTCGCACGGCAGCTGAATCTGGCGCGCCAGGTCGGCCATGAAGATGGCCGCACCGCGCAGCACGGAAATCAGGATGATGCCGTCGGGGTCATCTTTGTAGTCCTCGGTGATGCCGGCGCCGATTTCGGCGACGCGCTGCTTGATTTCATCCTCGGTGAACAGGATGCGATCGATGTCTTCGTGCACGATGATTACCTCTTCGATGCATTTGCCTTGGGCGCGAATCCGCGCATTTATGAACGAGGGTAAGTTTACCATTCGGCACACACCCCCAGATGACAATACCGTAACGTCACAAAATCGCTGCCGCCCGCACAGGAGGGCCCGGCGCTACTTCAAGTCGGGGAATTCGTTGAGCAGGCGCGTGACGGGTAGGCCGATGACGGTGTCCAAGTCGCCTTCCACGTGCTTGATGAGCCGCGCGCCCTCGCCTTGCGCCGCGTAGGCGCCCGCCTTGTCGAACGATTCGCCCAGCTTCAGGTATTCGGCCAGCTCATCGTCGGTTTGCGGATGAAACGTGACAGCGGCACGGTCCACGAACGTGCGGAATCCCAGCGACACGTCCTCGGCGTTCGGCGCGGAAACCAGCCACACCGACACGGCCGTGAGCACCTCGTGCGTGTTGCCCTGCAGGCGGCGCAGCATGCGCTTGGCGTCAGACAGGCTGGTGGGCTTGCCGAAGATTTCGCCATCGCACACCACCATGGTGTCGGCGCCGATGATGGCCGCCATGCCCACGTAGCCCTCGCCGAGCACTTCCTGCACCACGGCGCCGGCCTTGCGCTCCGCCAGCTTCTTCACGGCCTCGGGCGGATTGGCTTCAAGGTCGGGCTCAAGCGATTCGTCGACCTCGGACACGCGGATGGTGAACTCGACGCCTTCGCGCTCGAGCAGCTGCTTGCGACGCGGGCTGCCCGATGCCAAGATGACGTCCACATGCTCAGATGCGGGTTGCGCATTCTGTTCTGCCTGGTCAGCCGCGGTTTGCTGCGTTTGCTGCTCTGTCATTTCTTCCTCCTTGCTCGGAACACGGCCATGGGCTCAAGGCGCACGCCGTGCTTGTTTGCGCTGATTGCCAGGTTACCCTGGATGTTCGCGACGTAGCCGCCGCGGGGTTTTGCTTCCCGCGTGCCGGGGCGCTCCCACGCCGCCAGCACCGCGTCGACCGAGGCCGTCTCCACGCGCGCGTTGGGGCCGAGCATGGCCTGCAGCACCTGCACGACGGCGCGCCGCTGCAGCGGCGCGGGTTGGCTGCCGAACGCGGGGGCAAGCACGCCGCCTTCCTCGTAGGCCGGCGGACGCTCCGGCAGCGCTTCGGTCCACGTCATGTGGCGTTTTACCAGTTCGGACGCCATGTTCTCCAGCATGTCGTCCTCGTCGGCAATAAGGTTCATGGTGCGGCCAAGCACGTCGAGCAGCTGCGGGCTGCGCTGCTTGACGTGCGGAATCACCTCGTGGCGCACGTAGGCGCGGAAACGGTCGGTGTGTGCGTTCGTGGCGTCCTCGCGCCACAGGTTGCCTTCGGCATCGCAGGCGCACGACAGGCCGTCGCGTTCACGTTTGCGCAGGTAGACGCGCAAATCTTCGCGGCCAACGTCAAGCAGCGGGCGCGTAACGGGGCCGTTGGCGTACTTCATGGCACGAAAACCGCCCGGACCCGTGCCCACCATGGAGCGCATGTAGAAGTTCTCCACGCGGTCGTCGGCCGTGTGCGCCGTGAAGATGCGGCCCGCCGACAAGGGCGCCGCCGCGTGGCGGCACAGGCTGGCAAGCGCCTCGTTGGCCGCCAGGTAGCGCTCGCGGCGCGCAACGGCCTCGACGTTGCCGCCTTCGCGCTGCGCTTCGCCAGCGATGTCGATTTTGCAGCTGAACAGGGGAATTGCCAGCAGCTCGGCCAGCTGAGTCACGAACGCCTCGTCCTGATCGGCCGCGCCCGGGCGCAGGCAGTGGTTCACGTGCAGCATGGCCACGGACCCGATAACGCCTTCGTCGGCCAGCTGGCGCGCGATGTACGCCAGCGCCGTTGAGTCCGAGCCTCCCGACACCATCAGCAGCACCGGCGAATCTGCGTTCGCCAAGCCGCGCCGCGCGATGGTCTCCCGCGCCGCGGCCGTCACGTCCTTGGCATGTTGGCCCGAAGCCGCATGCGCGGCGCCCTCCGAGTGCACCGACTGCCAAGCCGACGACGAGGCCGCCGACCGACCCGCTCCCTCGCAGCAGCCTGTCGAGGTTGCCGCGAAATCCGCGCTTCGCTCTCCCGGCGTTTCGTTGCCAAGAGGCTGTTTTGGCGCTGCGCCCGATTGCCCCATGGCAGCTTCGCGCGCCGCGCCCGCTTTCTGCTCTTCCGTCATGTTCCTTACCTATTTATATACGCGTTGCCGAAGACGGCGTTACGCGCGCTCGATGAGCGCGATGGTTTCGATGTGGTCGGTGTGCGGGAACATGTCCACGGGCTGCACCGTGTGCACCTCGAAGCCGAACTGGCGAAGAAACGCCAGGTCACGGACTTGCGTTTCCGGGTTGCACGAGATGTAGACGATGCGCGACGGCGCCAGCTGCACCGCGGCGCGCAGGAATTCCTCGCTTGAACCGGCGCGCGGCGGGTCCATCAGCAGCACAAGCGGGCGGCTGTTTTCATCGACGCCCGCGCGACCTGCCGCTGCTGCTTCCGCGGCCATGTCGCGCATGAACGCGCCGGCGTCGCCCACCACGAACTGCGCGTTGTCCACGCCGTTGTGGCGCGCGTTCTGTCGCGCATCTCGAATGGACGACTCCACGCAGTCCACGCCCGTGACCTGGGCCGCGCCCATCGACGCCGCCACCAGCCCGATGGTGCCCGTGCCGCAGTACGCGTCGATAGCGTGCTCGGCGCCCGTGAAGTTCGCCAGCTTGATGGCTTGGCGGTACAGCACCTCGGTCTGCACGCTGTTGACCTGGTAAAACGACTGCGACGAAATGCGGAAACTCAGACCGCACAGCTCGTCCAGAATGAAGCCGGGGCCGTAAAGCACCTGCTCGCGCTGGCCAAGCACCACATTCGTTTGGCGCTCGTTGATGTTCTGCACCACTGTGGTGATGAACGGGCAGCGGCGCACCAGTTCGCGGCAGAAGCCTTTCGCGCCGGGGAATTCGCGGGCGTTCGTGACCAGCGTGACCAGCACCTCGCCCGACGTGTGGCCGACGCGCACCACCGCATGGCGCATGAAGCCGGTGCCGCGGTCCTCATCGTAGGGTTCGATGCCGAACTTCAGCATGATGCTGCGCACCGCGCGAATAACCTGCTTGGCCTGGGCGTTCTCGATGAGACACTCCGAAGTGTCAATGATGCGGTGCGTGCCGGCCGCGTACATGCCGCACAGGATGTCGCGCTGCGGGACCGACGGGCGGCTGGGGCGCTTGCCGCCGCGCTGGCCGCGCTGCTGCTTCGGCGCCTTTTGCGGGCGACCGGGCGCGAACGGCGACATCACTTTGTTGCGATAGCAGTACGGGTTGTCCATGCCCAGAATGGGGCGCAGCGCTTCCGGGCCTGCCACCTGGGAAAACAGCTTCGCCACGCGCTGATTTTTCGCGGCAAGCTGGCGCTGATAGGGCTCGTTGACATGCTGGCACGCGCCGCACTGCCGCGCCACCGAGCACGCCGGCAAGCCACCGCCAGCTTGGAGCTGTGACTGCGGCCGTTCACCTCGATTGGCTCGCGGCGCGTTTGCGCCCCGCTGCCGCTGAGCGCGTGCCGAATTGCCGCCATTTGCGGCGCGACCTCCGCGTACGTTCCCGCCAGCGCCTTTGTTGCCATGGCCGCGCGTGCGCTTGCCGCCGTTTTCCTTCATGAACACCCCTCGTGAACTTGCATAAATCGTAACTAATTAGTATACGCACGCACAATGCGCCTGAACCCACCCAAAACCAACCTCAAGCCAGATTCCACGAGCGCCTTCGGCGCAAAAAATCGCTCATGTATGTGATTTAATCGCACCTCGCGCTCTATCGCCCCATTACACCGCATCGTTTTCCCAGGTCACACGCTAGCAGCAAGAGTCCTTACTCGACGGTTCCGCAGCAAATCACATACATGAGCGATTTTTGGTTCTGCAAGCGTGTTTCAGCCGCGAATTCGCGCGTTTCGTGTAACGACCTGGCAACGGGTTCGGCACGATTTGGCACACGTTTGCAGCCGCCGCGCGCAGGCCGCACACGCGCGCGTATTATGGCGCGTAAGGCGACTGCTTGCAGCACGCACCTCGCCCTAACGCGCGACCGAGCGCCCGCGCTCCGCCAAACCTGCACTCCCCCGCGCGGCACGCCCGCGCTTCTAGCGAAACGAGGTCTCATGAAACGTCGATCCCTCGCTGCCGCAATCGGCATCGTTGTTGTAACGCTTATCTGCGTGTGCTCGCTCTACGCGCACTTCATCCAAGAAAAGGTCTACGAAGAAAGCGCCGACCACCTGAAAGAAATATACACCCAGGTCAACAACACGTTCTCCATGCTGGTATCCGACAACTGGAATCACCTGACCACCTGGAACATGTTCTTCGAAGACACGGCGAAGCACTCGCCCGACGGCGCCGTCGATGGCGAAGCGGCCGACGAAACCCGCGCGTTTATCAGCAGCGAGCAGGACAAGTGGGGCTTCACCAACTTCTACTTCCTTAACGGCAGCGGGGAGTACGTCACGCCCGGCGGCGAGCGCGGCACGCTAAGCCTCGGCCAGCAGCTTGACCAGCTGAACGCCGGTAACAGCATCGTGGCCGACACCGTTCCCACCAGCGGAAACGGCCTTACCGTGTTCGCCACGCCCGTTGCGCCGGCGTCGTTTGACGGATTCGCGTACACGGCCATAGCCATTAGCTACAACAACCACGACATGGAGGCAACGCTTGACGTGAATGCGTTCGACGGGCAGTCCAGCTGCTTCGTCATCACGCCGGCGGGCAACCTGCTGTTCTCTGCAACCGACCAGTATTCGCAGTCGGCAAACCTGCTTGACTGGTTCGACAAGATCGCCTCGTTCGACGGCGACGCAAGCCTAGCCTCGGTGCGCGACAACATCCTTGCAGGTCAAAGCGGAATCACGCAGTTCTCCACCGTCACGGACCACTACTATCTCACCTACATGCCCGTGGGGTTCGAGGACTGGATCATGGTGGGCGTGGTGCCCAGCGGTGTGGTGAACGCCAGCATATCGGAAGTGCAGCTGACCACCATCATTACCGTGTCGGTGGTGCTGTTCGTAGTGGGCGCACTGGTGGTCATAATGCTGTGGCAGCACGGCCGGCGCGCGCTTGACCAGCAAGTCAACGAGGTGAAATACCGCGAGCAGCTGTTCAGCGCGCTGTCGGGCAGCACCGACAACATCTTCATCATGTTCAGCCCCAACGGCGCGAGCGTGGACTACGTCAGCCCGAACACCGACCGCATCCTGGGCATTTCCGCCGCCGACATCTTCGCCAACGTGCGCAGCATCGACCGCTCGCTGGAGCCGGGGTCGGAAAGTCTGCTTGCGCGCGGCGTCGGCGACCTGGCCAGCAACGACCACCGCGAGGGCAACAGCACGCGCCGCCATCAGCAAACCGGCGAGCTGCGGTGGTACCACGAGACGCTGTTCCGCGCCACGGTGGGCGAAACGGAGAAGCTGGTGTACGTGCTGTTCGACCGCACGAAAGAGACGGAAAGCCGCGAACGGCTGCAGCAGGCGCTGGTGATCGCGAAGCAGTCGAACCAGGCGAAAAGCACGTTTTTGGCGAAGATGTCGCACGACATCCGCACGCCCATCAACGCCATCATGGGCATGACGCAAATTGCGCGCGACAACGCCGGGAACTGGGAAAAGACCGACGAATGCCTGGCAACCATCCAGGCGTCGTCGCAACATCTGCTCAGCCTTATCAACGATGTGCTGGACATGTCGAAAATCGAGAGCGGCGCCATCGAGCTGCAAGAAGAATGCTGCAACCTTGACGACCTGCTGCGCGACGTCGACGCCATCATGCGCCCGCAAACCACGGCGAAAGAGCAGCTCCTCACGCTCGATGCCGTGAACGTGCGGCATCGCCGGTTCGCCGCCGACCAGCTGCGCGTGCGGCAAATTCTGCTGAACCTGCTGTCAAACGCGGTGAAGTACACGCCCGATGGCGGCATGATTGCGCTGCACGTGGAAGAGCTTGCGCAGACAAGCCCGAACTTCGCGCGGCTGAGCTTCATCGTGCGCGACAATGGCATGGGCATGTCGCCGGAATTCGTGGAGCACGTGTTCACGCCGTTCGAGCGCGCCGACGGTCAGAAGATGCAGGGCATCCAGGGCACCGGACTGGGCATGACCATCACGAAAGCGCTGGTGGACGCCATGGGTGGCACCATCGATGTGGCCAGCGCCGAGGGCAGAGGTACAACTTTCACGGTACAACTGAAGTTCAAGCTTGGGGTACCCGACGGTGAAGCGTGTGCGCCGGCAGCGGACGACGAGGGCGGTTCGCATGCAAATGCGCTGTTCAACGGCTTGAATAATGACGTCGAAAGCGACAGCGGCAGCAAGCCCTGCCAGCATGATGGCGTGCTGCAGGAAGCCAGCGAAGGCGGCAAACGCAACAAGAATGAGGCCGTTGCGGGCGAGCCGGGAAGCGCAGGCGATGCGCGCGACGATGCGGACGCCACCAACAACAAGCCCGAGGGCAAGCGACTTTCGTTTGCGGAGGTGTTCGAGGGCCGTCGCTATCTGGTAGCGGAGGACAACCAGATCAACCGCATCATTCTCACCGAGCTTTTGACCGAACGTGGCGCGCAGCTTGACGAGGCCGAAAACGGGCAGGAAGCCGTCGAGGCGTTCGCCAACAGCGAGCCGGACCGCTACGATGCCGTGTTGATGGACGCCATGATGCCCGTGATGGACGGCTACGATGCCACACGCGCCATCCGCGCGCTGCCGCGCCCCGATGCGCAAACCACGCCCATCATCGCGCTGACAGCCAACGCCTACGCCGATGACGTGAAAAAGGCGCTCGACGCCGGCATGAACGCGCACGTAGGCAAGCCCTTCAAGGTCGGCGACCTAGCAAACGCCCTGGTGAAGCTGCAGAAAGAACGCGAATAGCGTCAAACCTTACAGCCATCTTGCTTCTCAACGCGAATTTCACGTCGAGTGATACACTTGCGAACAACACCCACGCGCCGCCAAAGCCGAAAGGATTCGTCATGAACTTCATTGCACGTTGGCTTGTTACCGCCGTTGCCGTTGCCGCGGCCGTATGGCTGGTACCGGGCATCGCTGTGATCGGCGCCACCGAAAGCTGGGTGGCCATCGCCATAATCAGCCTGGCGCTTGCCCTTATCGACATGAGCATCAAGCCCTTGTTGCAACTGCTCAGCCTGCCCATCACGTGCCTGACGTTCGGCATCTTTTACCTGGTGGTGAACACCATCATGCTATACCTGGCCGCATGGCTGAGTAACGAGATGTTCCATATCGGGTTCGTCATCGCTAGCTTTGGCAGCGCGTTCGTTGCCGCCATTGTCATCAGCGTCGTGTCCGCCATCATGAACGGCATCGTCGGCGACAACTAACCCACCGCAGTAAGCGCAAGCACGGGCGGCCTCATCCGCCCATTAATGCCCCGCCCCATCGCCAACCGCGAAGAGACGGGGCACATTATTGAACTTTCCGAACCTGAAACCATTCGCTCGCAACTTTTGGACAGGATTTCGAACTTTCCGAGCCTATTTCGCTTCGATTTGCGCGCGATTGGCAAGATTTCGAACTTTCCGAATCCGTTCGGACGTATATTAGATTCGGAAAGTTCGAAATCTTGTCCAAAACGAGCCTCGGGGTGATGGGCGAAGCGTAGCGAGTGCCCGAGCACCCCTAAACAAATTAATGAAACAAATTTCTAATAAATATTCCCTTTTGTATCCTCGCGCTGTAATATGTGGCTAGATTAGTAGCATTTCAAAACAGAGAGGGGATTTGAAATGGACGTGTTCTCGGATGTCGTGCTACTCTCGCGCATTCAATTCGCGCTGACCGTGGCATACCACTTCTTATTCGTACCGCTGTCGATCGGGTTGGGACTGATCATGGCCATATTCGCCACGAAATACCACCGCAGCCGCAGCGAGCAGGACGGCAACGCCATGCGCTTCTGGGTGCGCATCTTCACCACCACGTTCGCCATTGGCGTGGCCACCGGCATCACCATGGAGTTCTCGTTCGGTACGAACTGGGCCGACTACTCGCGTTTCGTCGGCGACATCTTCGGCGCGCCGCTTGCCGCCGAAGCCCTGTTCGCGTTCTTCCTGGAATCGGTGTTCCTGGGCATCCTACTGTTCGGGCGCAACAAAGTTTCCAGCCTGTTCTACACCGTGTCCGCGTGGCTGGTGTGGGCCGGGTCGTGCCTAAGCGCGCTGTGGATCATCATCGCGAACTCGTGGATGCAAACGCCCGCCGGCGCCGAGCTGGCCGCGGACGGCTCGAAGGCCATCATCACCGATTTTCTGGCCGCCGCGTTCAACCCGTCCACGCTGCCCCGCTATACGCACGTAGTGGTTGCGCTGCTGATCATGGGCGCGTTCGCCTCGATGTGTGTGGGCGCGTGGTACCTGCTGAAGGGCAAGCACACCGATTTCGCCATGAAAACCGTGAAGATCGGTGCCGCGGTGGGCATGGTAGCCTCGTGCGCCATGATCGTGACCGCGCATTCCTCGGCCGTGGAGGTGTCGCAGGAACAGCCCACGAAGCTGGCCATGATGGAGGGCATGTACGGCGACGAAGTGCCGCCGCTGTACGCATTCGGCTGGGTCGATGAGGAGAATCAGCAGGTCATCACCCCGTTCGCCATTCCGGGCGGCACCAGCTTCCTGGCAACGGGCACGTGGGACACCGAATACCAGGGCCTGAATTCGCTGGCGCAAACCGACAAGTACGCCGACGTTGACGTGGCCGACATGCCCGTGAACCTGGTGTTCCAGTCGTACCACCTGATGGTGGCCATGTACGGGCTCATCATGCTTACCGTTATCCTTGCGCTGGTGTTCACGCTGCGCGGCGGGCGCATCCGCACCATGCGCTGGCTGCAGAAACTGCTGGTAGTGGCGCCGCTGTTCCCGCTCATTGCCATCCAAGTGGGCTGGATCACCGCCGAAGTTGGCCGTCAGCCGTGGGTGGTGTACCCGTCGACGTCCGGCCCCGACGGCGTGGCCCTGCTGACGCAGAACGCCATTTCGCAGTCGGTTTCGGCACCCGAGTTGCTGACCACGTTGGCCCTGTTCATTGCCGTGTACGTGTTCCTGTTCGTTGGCTGGGCGCGCGTGATCTCGTACTTCATCAAGCGCGGTCCTGTGGCCGATTCCGAAACCAACGCCGCCAAGGAAGGTGAGTAACAATGAGCGCACTGGCCGTACTGTGGTTCTTCCTGATCTTCGTGCTGATTGCCGGATACTTCGTGCTTGACGGGTTCGACCTGGGCATTGGCGTGCTGTATCGCGCGCTGGCGAAAACCGAGAGCGAGCGGGCGCTGGTGCGCCGCAGCATCGGCCCTGTGTGGGACGGCAACGAGGTGTGGCTGCTCACCGCCGGCGGCGCGCTGTTCGCCGCGTTCCCCGCTGCGTACGCCACCACGTTCTCGGGGTTCTACCTGGCCGTGATGCTGGTGCTATTCGGCCTGATCGTACGCGCGGTTTCGCTTGAGTTCCGCGCGCACGACAAGCAGTGGGGCCGCGTGTGGGACGCGTGCTTCACCGTGGGGTCGTTTTTGCCGGCGCTGCTTCTGGGCGTGGCGCTGGGCAACGTGATCGCCGGCATCCCCATGGCGGAAAACGGCGACTACGCCGGCGTGCCGCTGCTGGGATTGCTTTCGCCGTTCACGCTGGTCACGGGCTTGCTTGGCCTGGCAATGTGCCTGAGCGCGGGCGCGGCGTGGGCAGCGCTGAAAACGCAGCGCGAAAGCGCCGTGCATGCGCGCGCCGAGAAGCTGCGCGCGCCGCTGCAGATTGCGGCCCTAGTGCTGTTCGCCGTTGCCAGCGTGCTTGCGTTCACGACGGTTTTGCCCGCGTTCGCGCCCGGCATGTTCGCAGCAGGCGTGGTGTTCGCCGTTGCGTTCGCGGCGTGCGTTGTCGCATCGCTGGTGGCCGGCCGCAAGGGCGCCGACCTGCCCGCGTTCATCTTGCAGTCGGCGGCAGCCGTGTGCCTGGTGGGACTTGCCGCGGTCTCGCTGTTCCCCAACCTGGTGGTTGCCGCGCCCGGCAGCGTGGGCGCAACCATCACGCTGGCAAGTGCGGCCTCGTCCGACACGGCGCTGGCCTGGATGACGGGCATCGCGTGCGTAGGCGTGCCGCTGGTACTTGCGTACCACGTCATCGCGTACCGCGTGTTCCGCGGGCGCCTGAGCGAGAAGGACGTGGCATGATGGGCGCGCGGCTGTACGCGAAATGGCTTGCCGCGCTGTGCGCAGGCATGGCCCTGTTCGGCGCCGGCGTCATGGTGGTTGGGTACAAGGCGCCCACCGTGGGGCTGATTGCCACCGTCGCCCTGTTGGTTGCAGCGGCCGCAGCCCTCGCAATCAAGGCGCGCTAACGTAGCGAAAGAGGTCTCGCCCCACAGCGAGGCCTCTTTCGCCTGCGGGCCATTCGTCATCCCCGTTTCGCGTCACCCCGCGCCCCGCTCCCCCACCGTTCACCCTTCCTTAATTGCTACTGCGAGCCTTTCATCTGGCCTTATGCAATAAGTAACGTTTCCGGAACGTTTGTGGCTTTTCATCGCAGACGTTGTGCCGGTCGCGTGGATTCCCCAGCAATTTGCTCCTGATTCGTCGCACCGGGCTAGTATGAATGCCCGAACAAAACGTTATCTGTCCGCACCTTAAGCAAGGGGATGTTCCACGCATCATGAAACCGAATAGCGACACCGCAAGCGGTGTCAAGAATTGTGCGCGCAAAATGTGGGCGCACACGAAGATTTTCGTCGCTTCCATCAAGTCCGACCTCAAGGAGACGCGCGACGAGATGTTCGTCGG
Organism: Senegalimassilia sp.; assembly: GCF_977052095.1. Classification (NCBI taxonomy): domain Bacteria; kingdom Bacillati; phylum Actinomycetota; class Coriobacteriia; order Coriobacteriales; family Coriobacteriaceae; genus Senegalimassilia; species Senegalimassilia sp. The sequence goes on along the minus strand of NZ_CDRSTZ010000029.1, from coordinate 9,748 downwards.
CGCTGACACGCCCAAGGAGCGCATGCAACGCTCCATTAAGCACGGCCTGCTGCTGCTTGCGCAGTTATGCCTGATCATGGGCGTATACGCCGCCGGTTGCGCCATCGCATCCGTGCTGCCCATCGCACTGCCCGGCAACATTTTGGGCATGGTGCTGCTGCTGGTTCTGCTGGGAACGCACATCCTGAAAACGAAGTACATCAGCGACGCCTGCGACTACCTTATCGACAACATGTCCGTGTTCTTCATTCCCGCCGGCGTGGCTATCATGGGCTGCTTCTCCATGCTGCAGAATTCTGCGGCGAAGTTCGCGTTCGTGTGCATCGCCACCACCGTCATCGTGTTTTTGGCCACGTCCTACACCGTGCTGCTCGTGTCGTGGATCATGGCGAAGCTGGGCAAGGATACCGCGCTTGCGCCTGCCGTGGGGCCGAAGGGCTCGGACGACAGCGCCGCTGACGGCGATGCGACCGCCGACGCCAGCCGCAAACACGCCGAAGAGCAGCCGAAACACCACGCGTACCCGCACGCCCACACCCACACTCACCCGCACACGCCCGCATCGGGCAGCATCATCGCGCCCGTGCCCGGCAAGGAGGCGTAACCCATGCTCAGCCTTATCGCGACCCTTGCGGTCGGCACCGTCATCTCGTTCATTGTGTTCAAGCTTGCCGTGGCGCTGTATAAGAAGGTGAGCTCGCCCCTGCTCAACCCGCTGCTGGTCACCGTGGCGTTCATCATCGCGTTTTTGTGCATCTTCCACATCCCGCTGGATTCCTACGAGTCCAGCGTGCAGCTGATTTCGTTTTTGCTGGGGCCGGCCACCGTGGCGCTCGCCTATTCGGTATATCGCCAGCGCCAGATTCTCAAGCAGCATTTCGTGCCGATTTTCTGCGGCTGCCTGGTCGGCTCCATCGTATCGATGGTCAGTGCCTACACGCTGTGCGAGCTTCTGGGCCTTGGCGACGAGATGGCGGTGTCGTTCATCCCGAAGTCCGTCACCACGCCCATTGCCATCGCGGTGTCGCAGGAACTTGGCGGCATCACGTCCATCACCGTGGCGGCCGTTATCATCACCGGCATTCTAGGCGCTATTTTCGCGCCGTTGATGTCGAAGATTTTCCGCGTGAACAACCGCATTGCGAAAGGCGTGGCCATCGGCACGTGCTCGCACGCGGTAGGCACCACGAAAGCGCTTGAGATAGGCGAGCTGGAAGGCGCCATGTCCGGCGTCAGCATCGCTGTATCGGGCCTGCTCACCACTGCAATCGTCGTGATTGCCGGCTGCTTCGTGTAGCAGGGCGCTCGCCGCAGCCGGGCCTCTGGTTCACCGCGCCGAATCCCACCCCCATCGTGGGCCCGGGCGGAAGCTCGGGCCCCATTAGATAGCGCGAAGCGCGTCACCTTCTTCCCATCGCACCCGCGACCAGGAAATATGGTGGCGCGCTTCGCGCTTTTTTATAAGGATCGGGCTTTCGCTCGACCCTACGGGTTCAACCCCACAAGACCATCCGCCTGACAAATGACCCATCCCCTTGTGATGAGAATGGGACAAGGGGACTGTCCCTTTGTCCCAAAACATCCCAGGTCCACCAAAGTCAGCGAGGGCCGCTGTGGTGCCCGGAATTCGTGGGTTCGCGAAGGCGCCGCGTACTTCGGTACGCAAGCCTTCGGGAACGCGCGAAGGCCGGGTGCCACAGCGGCCCGCAGCGTCGAGTAAATTCGCCGGCCGGCAGGCCGGCGAAACCCTACAAAGCCAGGCGATAAATCTCGGCGGCGTCTTCCATGGTTAGTTTCTTGAAGCTGCCGAACGGTTCGCCCTTGTTCTCGCGCAGCGTGGGAATCATCTCGTCGATGGCGTCTTCGATGTTGTCCTCGTCAAGCCCCAGCTCGGAAAGGCTGGTGGGCATACCCAGGCTGGCGAAGAACATACGCGTCTCGTCGATGGCCGACAGCGCGTCGGATTCCACGTCGCCCGTCGACGCCAGGCCGAACACCTCGTGGCCGTACTGCGCGAAGCGCGCCGGATTCGCGTCATACACGTACTCCATCCACGCGGGGAACAGACACGCCAGGCCCGCGCCGTGCGTGACGGTGGTATCGTAGGCGGACAGCTCGTGCTCAAGGCCGTGGGTCGCCCAGTCCTCGTGGCGCCCCATGCCCAAAAGTCCCTGATGGCACAGCATACCGGCCCACATGATGTTCGCACGCGCGTCGTAATTGTCCGGCTCGGCCAGCACGCGCGGCGCCTCGGCGCGGATGGTGCGCATAACGGACAGGTTCATGCCGTCGGTGATGGGCACCGGCCCCACGTCGTCGAAGAAGCGCTCCAGCAGGTGGCAGTACATGTCGGTGATGCCGGCAGCCGTTTGGAACGGCGGCAGCGTGAACGTCAGCTCCGGGTTCATGAACGCCAGCTTCGGGCGCTGGTAGTTGCTGGCGTAACCCGTCTTCATGCCCAGCTCATCGTTGCTAATGACGGTGTTCTTCGAAGCCTCGCTACCGGCAGCGGGGATGGTCAGCACCACAGCGATGGGCAGCACGTTTTCGTTCTGCCACTTCTTCGTGATGAGCTCCCACACGTCCTCTTCGATGCAAGCGCCGTTCGCGATGGCCTTCGCCGAATCCACCACCGAGCCGCCGCCGACGGCCAGCACCCAGTCGACGCCGTTTTCCTTGCACAGTGCCACGCCCTCGCGCACCAAGCCGATCTCGGGATTCGGGCGCACGCCGCCCAGCTGCACGTATTCGATGCCGGCCTGTTCAAGCGACGCGCACACGCGGTCGATCAGCCCCGACTTGATGGCGCTTTGCCCGCCGTAGTGCAGCAGCACCTTGTGCGCGCCGCGCTCGGCCAGCATGCCGCCGACCTTGCTTTCCACATTGCGCCCGAACACGAAATGCGTCGGGGAAACGAATTCGAAGTCTTCCATGGAAACCGCCTTCCTCGGTTGCAAGAAGCAAGATGCGCTCAGTATAGCGCGCCGAACAACCCGACCGGAGGGCATCAAGGCAAAAAAAGAAGCCGGAGAGGAAGGCTCCGGCTTTCGAAAGGAATCCCGACAGGTTACGGGCTCTTGGCAACCCGCTCCGCTTTTCGCGGACCCTTGCAAACTACGAGACAGTCAATTTGGCGAAGATAGTCATTTCAGTTTTGCAATATATCCACTGTCGGACAGTTGAGAATTTTACACGCCTCAACATATCTTGCAACTCCTTCATAAAGCGTACACGCAGGTTAAACACGCTTTTCATAGGCTTTGAACTCGCATTATAGGCCGACCTTGAATCAAAACGATTTTTGATAGTTTTTGCATAATGAATGCCGAAATATACAAAGTGACAATCCGGCAACAAATGCCCAGCCCACACAGGCGGCGAGAGAGGCCCCTGTACGCGGGCGTATCGGCAAGGCAAGCGCAGACGCAACAAACGCAATGCGAGTAAGCAGCAGGCGGACAAAGTCCTAGAAAACTTGTTAGCGAAGAGGCCGCAAGCGAAAAGTCAAAACCGGGAGATAGCGGGCCACCGAGATCGGAACGGCACCGCAAGGCCTGCAAGCGCGCCAATCTCGCAAGGCCACCGGCGAAATCGACCGCCGGCGGCATTAATGACCGAATTGCCCCTTTATCTTGCGGTTTGCGCCCAAAACGCGACCCCCACGTATAATGGACCGGATTGCGAAAAACGCCGTCGACCCGTCGTCGATCGCCGACGCGCCCCGCAAGACGCCTCGGCCCCGCGTCCAGCGAGGTCACGCCCAACGGCGGCGCCGTGTCGCTTGACATTGCCGAGCTGCCCTGCAACGTGCCTGGTAGCACGCACTCAGAGACGCGGAGTAGCACCCATTAACCGAGTATTGACGCCGTAACACTCCATTTCCCCTAATGGAAACGCATTCGAAAAACGCCGCCGGTAGCGTTTGCCTTGTCACATTCGCACGGAGCGCGCATGCGCTGGGGAGATGCCCCTCACTCTCCCGAGCGCATGTGCCCTCCCAGACCGGAAAGGGGAAGGCAATGGAGGATTTCCTGACGTCGTTCTTCATCACGCCATTCACCGGATTGGCCGAAGGTATCGCAAGCGCCACCAGCCCGCTTGACGTTATCGACGCCGTCGACGGGTTCGTGTGGGGCCCGATCATGATTCTGCTGCTGCTTGGCACGCACATTTTCATGACCATCCGCACCGGGTTCATCCAGAGGAAGATCGGCACCGGCATCAAGCTGTCCGTCACGAAGGACGACCCGTCCAACGCCGACGGCGACATCACGCAGTTCGGCGCGCTGACCACCGCCCTTGCCGCCACCATCGGCACGGGCAACATCGTGGGCGTGGGCACGGGCCTTCTGTTCGGCGGTCCGGGCGCCATCTTCTGGATGTGGATCACCGGCATCCTGGGCATCGCCACGAAGTACTCCGAGGTGTTCATTGGCGTGAAGTACCGCGTGAAGGACCACTCGGGCAAGATGCTTGGCGGCGCCATGTACGCCCTTGAGCGCGGCTTCAAGAACAAGAAGGCCGGCCGCATCCTGGCCATTCTGTTCGCCCTGTTCGCGTCGCTGGCCGCGTTCGGCATCGGCGCCTCCACGCAGTCGAATTCCCTGGCCGACGCGCTGTACAACACGTCGCTTATCGACGGCAAGGCCATCCCGCAGTGGCTGGTGGGCGCCGTGGTTGTGGTGCTGGTTGCCATCGTCATTCTGGGCGGCATCAAGTCCATCTCGAAGGTGTGCGAGAAGCTGGTGCCCGTCATGGCCATCTTCTACGTGGTGTGCTGCCTGGTAATCATCGGCATGAACGGCCAGTACCTGGGCGAAGCCATTCGCCAAATCATCGTAGGCGCGTTCACCCCGGCCGGCGCCGCCGGCGGCGCGGTGGGCTCCACCGTTACGCTGGCCCTGCAATTCGGCTTCAAGCGCGGCATCTTCTCCAATGAGTCCGGCATGGGCTCCGCTCCGCTGGTTGCTTCCTCGGCCACCACGAAGAACCCCGCACGTCAGGCGCTGGTTTCCATGACCGGCACGTTCTGGGACACCGTGGTGGTGTGCCTGATCACGGGCCTAATGCTCATGACCACGCTGCTTGCCAACCCCGAGCTTTCCACCGCCATTGCCAACGGCACCATCTCCTCGGGCGCCGGCCTTGCGACCGCCGCGTTCGAGAAGATCCCCGTGTTCGGCCCGTTGGTGCTGCTGGTTGGCCTGATCACGTTCACGTACTCAACCATCCTGGGCTGGAGCCAGTACGGCAACCGCGCCATCAGCTACCTGCTGGGCAAGAAGGCCGTCATGCCGTACTACATCGTGTTTTTGCTGTTCGTGTTCTGGGGCTGCATGATGGTTGGCGACGCGGCGAACAGCGCCACCGTTTCGAACCTCAGCTCCGTGGTGTGGAACTTCGCCGACGTGATGAACGCCCTGATGGCCATCCCGAACTGCATCGCGGTGCTAGGCCTGTCCGCCATCATCGCCCGCGAAACGAAGCACTACGTCTTCGACAACAACCTTGAGGAAGTCGACAAAACCGAGATTCCCCAGTACGACGAGAAGTAGCGCATCGCAAACGGCACGCAAGCCGCGAGCGGGACAAAGGGACTGTCCCTTTGTCCCGCTTTCTGAGGCGAAACCGTAACCTTCGCGTTGAATGCAAGCGGACACGCCCTGCACTGAGCGCAAGCGAGCACGCCCGACGCGCCTTCGCTGTGCGGTTGCCGTTTTCGCCAGCTGCTTCCCCAGTTCGCAAGCCGCCCAATTCGCCAGCTGCCCCCCCATTCAATCAACCTTAACCCCGCTGCCCGGCGGGCCTGAAAGGAAGCGCATCCAGCCATGGAAAACCTCGGCTACTACAACGGCAAGTTCGGCCCCATCGAAGACATGGTCGTCCCCATGAACGACCGCGTCTGTTTCTTCGGCGACGGCGTGTACGACGCCGGCCCGGCCCGCAACTTCAAGATCTTCGCCATGGAAGAGCACCTCGACCGCTTCTTCAACAGCGCGCGCCTGACGGACATCCAGATTCCCCTCTCGCGCGACGAGCTGCGCGACCTGCTCAACGACCTGGTAAAGAAGGTGGACGCGCCCGAGCACTTCGTGTACTACCAGTGCACCCGCGGAACCGCGCCGCGCAAGCACGACTACGTTGAGGGCCCGGGCAACCTGTGGGTCACCATCACGCCGCAGGTTATGCCCGACGGCACGCAACGCATCAAGCTGCGCAGCGAGCCCGACACGCGCTTTTTCCACTGCAACATCAAGACGCTGAACCTGCTGCCCGCCGTTATGAGCTCGCAAGCGGCAAAGCGCGAAGGCGTGCAGGAAACGGTGTTTTACCGCGCCGAGATGGGCAATCGCGTGACGGAATGCGCGCACAGCAACGTGTCCATCATCCTGAACGACGAGCTGTGGACCGCACCCACCGACAACCTGATTTTGCCCGGCATCGCGCGAAAGCACCTGATCAAAGCCGCGAACAAGCTGGGCATCCCCGTGCACGAGGAGCCGTACGACCTTGACACGCTGCGCGGCGCGCAGGAGATCATCGTGACCAGCTCGTCGAACCTGTGCCTGTTCGCCGAAGAGTTCGAGGGCAATCCGTGCGGCGGCGGGTCGCCCGAGGTTGCCGAGTCGCTGCGCGCGGAAGTGAACCGCGAGTTCGCCGAGGCCACGGCGCTGTAGGGGCTAGGTTCACTATGGAATCGATCGAGGGAATCGTGCTGCGGCACTCGGCGCGCGGCATGACGAAGTTGACCGGCGAGCTGCCCGCGGGGTACTGCTCGCGCGCGGCGCAGGAGATCCTGTCGTGGCCACTGGGCACGGTGGCGCTGCTGACGGGCTTCGATGTGGGCGGCGCGCCGGAAACCGACGGGCCCACGGGCACGTTCGTCATGGCGCAGGCGCTGCGGCGGCTGGGGTTCGCGCCGGTGGTGGTGTCCGAGCCGGCGCTGTGCGCGTATTTCGAGGCGCAGGGGTTCGCCACGCACATTGTTTCACCTGATGACAGCATGTTTTCCATGGAGGCGCTGCTCGACGCCCTGGCGCCGGTGGGCATCGTGTCCATCGAGCGGTGCGGCCGCAATTTCCACGGGCTGTACTGCAACATGCGCGGGAAGGACATCTCGGACGCCACGTCGCCCATCGACGAGCTGGTGGTGCAGGCGGCGCGGCGCGGCATCCCCACCGTGGGCGTGGGCGACGGCGGCAACGAAATCGGCATGGGCAACGTGGCGCACGCCATCGCACGGCGGCTGGCGCTGGAGCCGTGCGTGGTAACCGTTGACAACCTGGTGGTGGCCACGGTGTCGAACTGGGGCGCGTACGGTATCGTGGCCGCCATGGCCCAGCAAGCCGAGCGCGTGCTGCTGCCGGCGTTCGACCGCATCAGCAGCTTCTACCGCTTCATCGTGGAAAACGGCAGCGTCGACGGCACCACCGGCCGCCGCCAACTCACGGTAGACGGCTTCAGCATGGACACCGAACGCGCCGTAGTGGAAGCCCTGCAGCGAGCGTAAAGCGGGCAGACGCACCCTGCCAGCGCGCAACAACCGCTCCCTCTTCGCCAGAAAACGGACGAGCCAAAGGGCAGCTTACGGTTTCGTAACGAAAATTGGGACAAAGGGACCGTCCCCCTTGTCCCACTTAGGCCGCGGCTCTAATGCCTCTCAGGGCTCGTCCTTCTTTGAGGCAGCCCCCCCCCCCCCGGCTGTTTCCGACGCGATTGAGCGCGGCGAAGAATTGCATCTCATTCGACACGCCCATCTTGTGGTAGATGTTTGCGATGTGGCGCTTAAGCGTGTTCTTGCTAATGCTTAGCTCATCGGCAATGTCGGCGCGCGACACGCCTTTCATAAGCAAGCACGATACCTCCCACTCGCGCGGCGAAAGCGAATACGCGGCAACAATGGGGTCAGTATCGCAATCCATCATGAAGCGATTCACGCCATTGGGGTACACGATTCTGAAACGGCTGCAAAGATGCGTGTTGACGTCGTCGAATACGCGCATTTCTTCATCGGTGAAATTGCCGTGCTCCTTGGAGCGCATAAGCGAAATGGTGCCGAACAAAATGTCATCGGCCGCGATGCACGCCGTTGCCGTGTAGGAAATGCCCATACGGCTTTCCCATTCCTGATGGATGCGCGAATGCTCAATCACGTCCAAGCTGACCAGGTCCGTTGCGCGAACGGTGACGGGAATTCCTTGGTTGTAGAACCACGAAAGATAATCGATGGTGTGGTAGTAATTCGCATAGAGCGCGGTGATTTCCTCATCCGTGTCCATGCTTCGATAATTGAACGCAGCCTTATACCGATCCGACTGGTCGTTCAGCGCCGTGTACGAGTGATCGAACGGAATGATCTCGCGCAGACCTTCGCAACAACTCACCAGCAAGTCTTCCATGGGAGTCGTATAAATCTTAAGAATTAGGTCGTTTTGCTTCCTCCGCATATCTTCTGCCATATGCCACACTCCATACGCAAAATCCGATTGTCCCCTTAGGGAAATTATACCGGTGCGGCTTTCGGTAATTCCCGAAAACTAGCTTTACATTCCGTTTTCCGTAGGTAATCGGCGCAGAATACGCATCGCAGCGTATCTGACCACCGCAAAGGCCAACCCGGTTTTGCGCAAAATGGCAAAGGCCCCATCGCGTTGCCGACGGAGCCTTTGCCTGCAGTTGGAAAGCGCGACGGTGGCGAAAATCCGTCGCAGGGTATGTCGGAGTTATCGTGCGCGAAAGCCACAAGCCCCGCGCAGCCGGCGGCACAAATAGAGGGGATGCCGCCGACCGCCACGACGCGAGCCCGGGAGCGGTAGAATCCCGGAGCATGATCGAAAGCCCGCAGGCGCGCCCAAGAAAGCGCGGTTATTCGAGTCGCGTCCTGCGGGCAAGGCCACGCCCCCTCATCTGCACCTGCACACGCGTAGAAGCTAAAGGGCACGTGGACAAGGGACTACAGCGCAGGCAGGGAGCATGACATTGCCCGCATCGCGAAGCTTCCCAGGTTGCGCGCCGCATCTTGGCATGCGGCGCGCGCTATCGGAAAGGGCCAGGTCCGCCAACAAAATGAAAGCGGCAATGGCGGGCAGCTTGGCAAAGGCGAAGGAGCCCACGCGACGGCGAATGCGCGCGGCGCCGGCGCCAAGGCGCCAGCCGGGAAGGGTCCTGGCAGGGTGGTCGGCTTACGCGGTGATGACGGTGCCCGTCTTGCCCTCCAGGCCGGCGGCGGCGCACTCGAGCGAGGTGATGAGCGCCTTGCCCTGGGGGTATGCCTCGACGTACTCGATGCAGGCCTCGACCTTGGGGAGCATCGAGCCGGGGGCGAACTGGCCCTCCTCGATGTACTTGCGGGCCTCGGCGACCGTCATGGAGGAAAGCTCCTGCTGGTCGGGCTTGTTGAAGTTGATGCACACCTTCTCGACGGCGGTGAGGATCACCAGCATGTCGGCGCCGAAGTCGGCGGCCAGCTTGGCCGAGCTGCGGTCCTTGTCGATGACGGCGGGCACGCCCTCGTAGCCGTCCTCGGTCTCGAACACCGGCACCCCGCCGCCGCCGGTGGACACCACGATGTAGCCGGCGTCCATGAGGTCCTTGACGGCGTCGAACTCGACGATGCGCTCGGGCTTCGGGGAGGCCACCACCTGGCGCCAGCCGCGGCCGGCGTCCTCCTTGAACGTCCAGCCGGTCTCGGCGGCCTTGGCCTTTGCCTCCTCCTCGGTCATGAACGCGCCGACGGGCTTGGTGGGGT
>NZ_CDRSTZ010000028.1:0-23686 GCF_977052095.1 Senegalimassilia sp. | reverse complement strand
CCCGCGCCCGAGATGATAAGCGGCGTGCGCGCTTCGTCGATGAGGATGGAGTCGACCTCGTCGACGATGGCGAAATGGTGTCCGCGCTGCACGCGCGCTTCGGCACGCGTGACCATGTTGTCGCGCAGATAGTCGAAGCCGAACTCGGAGTTCGTGCCGTACGTGACGTCGGCCTGATAGGCGCGCTTCTTCATATCGGGGCGCATGCCGTTTTGGATCAGGCCCACGTTCATGCCGAGGAACTGATAGATCTTGCCCATCCATTGGCTGTCGCGGCGAGCCAGGTAATCGTTAACGGTGACGATGTGGACGTTTTGCCCCGACAGCGCGTTGAGATAGCCGGCCAGCGTGGACACGAGCGTCTTACCTTCGCCCGTGCGCATCTCGGCGATCTGGCCGTCGTTGAGCGCCATGCCGCCGATAAGCTGCACGTCGAAGTGACGCATGCCAAGCGTGCGCACCGATGCCTCGCGCACAGCTGCGAACGCTTCGGGCAGCACGTCGGATTCCGTGGCGCCGCCCGCCATGCGCTCGCGCAGCGCTGCGGTGACCGCGCGCAGCTCTTCGTCGGATTTTGCCTGCATATCGGGTTCAAGGCTGCCAATCTTCGCGGCAAGGGTCTGGTAATTCTTCAGCTGCTTGCCTTCACCGAACGTCAACAGCTTCGAGAGGAAACCTGCCATATGAGCGCCATTCCTTTCACGGTCGCACCCGCGACTCGTTGTTTTTCGCAATTGTTGTTAACTCTAGCATATCCTTCGATGAGCATGTTCTTTCAGCGCAATCTGTACAGCTTCTACGCACGCGTTACCGGGCCGTTACCGCCAGGACTAGGAAGCAGCGCCCGCATCAGGCAACCTCCTCCTGTGCATCGATGATGCTGTGATACAGGCGCATAGTTTCAGCCGAAGGGTCGATACCCAGGTCGTTCGAGAGGAATTTCCGGCACGAGAAGTACGTTTCAAGCGCGGCCGAACGCTGCAGCGAGGCAATCTGCGCGCGCATGACGGCGGCGTACGCGTCTTCGCGCGATTTATCGCGGGAAAGCGCCGCGCGGGCAAACCACAGCCCTTGGCGCACCTCGCCGGCTTCCACCAGCTTGCCCGATGCCGTGACGAGCGCATCGACCAGGCGTGTGCGGCAATCGCTGCGCAGATCGTCAAGCAGCTCGCAGCCCTCGTCACCCGGCAAAAGATCGCTGGAGAACGAATCCTCTATCTGAGAGAACAGGTGTCCCCACCCACCGCGGCCAGGGCGATTGAACAGCAACGCCCGGCAGACGCGGTCCAGTTCGGCAACATCGCTTGAAAGCAGGCTTGCGTCAAGGCGAATGCCGTATTGGCGCTTGATAAGGTAAGGGCACGTGCCATCCGGCATGCTCAGCGCCGTGCGCAAGCGCGACCATGTGGCGTAGAAGTTGTTGCGCGCCCGCTCCATGTGCGAGTCGGGCCACAAGAGCTTCATGATGCGGTCGCGAGACAGATCGTGCCCCTGGTTGACCACCAGCAAGGCCAAAAGCGCGCGGACTTTCTCGCGCATAAGCAGGTTCGGGTCGATGCGCCTGTCCCCCATGAACACCTCAAGGCCGCCGAACAGGTTCACCGTCAAGCGAGGCGGCGTTCGCAACGCCATGTCGGATCCCACAGAAGCACACCTGAACGTATCGGGATGCGTTTTGTCGCGCACAAGACGGCGCTCAAGGGCCGCTGTGCGAGCCGCTTCGCACTGAATGCGCTGTTCAAGCAGCATGCGCTTTCGAGCCGCAGCGGCCACGGCGCAAGCCGCGTCAAGCGGCGGCATGGCAAGCACCCCGTTATCGACCAGCTGCTGAAACGCGGCCGCGGCCAACGCGCAGGGAAGCGACAGCGAGCCGGCATCGCCGAAGCGCGCCGTTGCCTCGCGCGCCACCATAGCGGCAACATCGGCCCATTCCTGTGCACCGGCATCGGCTTCATCAAGGCGGCCGAGCAACAACGCTGCCGCATACAGCGCCGAATCGCTGAGCGCGCGATCCGTTGTCGCATCAAGCCAGGCCCGTGCCAGCTCAATTCCAGAACTTGGCGCATCGAGCGCTTCCACGGCCATAGCGATATCGCGTAGCTCGTCGCCGCATTCCGCCTCGATGCCCACGGCGCACACATCGCGTGCCCGGGCCGCCGCCTGTTCAGACGCCTCACCAACCGAGCAGGCGCATTGCACCGCTTGCACAATCGCCCGCTCCACCACCGATGGCGCGCATGCGATAGCGCGACGGGCAGCCACACACGCAGCAACGTTTTCACCGAGCAAAGCGCACCGAACCGCCTGTGCCACGTGAGCGCTCGCGGAAAACACCTCGGGCGGCGTTGCGGCATACAGCCCGCGAGCCCGCATCAAGCAGCCAACGCGCTCAAGGTCGCGCGCGTGTTCTTCCAGCCATATCGCCCGCTCGGCGGCAGGCAAGAACAGACGCGCGACTTCGCAGGCACGCTCGGCATTTCCGCTTGCAAGCAGCGTTGATGCCACGTCTGCCGCAAGCTGCGCGGCCCCAACGCCGCCCGCACCTGAAGCGACATCTTCCAACCTGCCGGCAAATGCCTCGGCAACATCGCCGACGGGAAAACCCGCACAGCGAAACGATCTCTGAGCAACGTCGACGCCCACATAGGCGTGCGCAGCGGCAATGAACGACAAAGCTTCGGCATCTGCGTGCGCAATACGCTCGACGGAGGAAAGCGGCCCCGAATCGAGGCACAGCAGCACAAACAACGCAGCAAGCATCTGGCAAGGCAGCTCTTCGGTCAGCACGCCGCAAAGAAATGCCGCGTTTTGGCCGTCGCCCCAGGCGCAAGCCGGCACGCGACGGGCGCGCGGCACACGGTTTGCCGGCGTTTCATCACGCTCGGCAGGCGTGCGCAAAAAGTCGATCTCGTCGTTTGAAAGCAGCAGATCGTTCGCAAACAGCACCATACGGTCGCGTTCAGCCGCAAACGCATCGCACAGCGGCGTGCACGTGACGATAACCTCGCAACCACGATCGAGCAGCGTGTCAAGCAACGCGCAGAAGGCGTCGACGCGCGCCCCGTCAAGCAACGGCACGTCTTCGAACACGGCAAGAAACGCGGGTTCTGTGGCATCAAGCAAGCCAGAGGCAATGCTTTCGCCATCAAGGTCGCGCAAGAAGCAGGGGCTGGTGCAGTCTAACCAATACACCTGGTTGAACCCGAATACGGTTTCGGCATATTCAAGGACCACGGACGATTTGCCAAACCCCTGCGGCGCTACCAAAAAGCGTGCGACGTTGCGCTCGCGCAAAAGGCGCGAGACCAAAGCGGGACGGGAATAAGCACGGTGCGCTGCAAACTGCGGCGGCCGCTTCCCTCGGCACGCCGATGTTGCAAGATAAGTGAGCATAAGTGAACCAACTTCCCAACAAGTTGGTCAGTCACACGGCCAGTGCACCCCTATAATACCCCCAATATGTTGCGGCATCCTTACACAGTTTTACCGTTTTGCGAGGTAGAGGTGTTGCTCATAGGTGGTTTGTTGCACCAGTTACTACATATTGTGGTTAAAACCATGCGCAAACACCACGTTCACGCGAAAAAAGAAAAGCGCCCCGCGAATTACCGCAAGGACGCTCTTCGAATGTGCGCTCAACGTCGGCCAACGGCGCTTATTCGCGCCCGACAAGCTTGGCGATGCGCTCGGAATACTGCAGGTCGGTCAAGCCCGCCTCGGCTTCCAAGTCCACGAGCGGCGCATCGTTCCACAGCGCCTCAAGGCGGTAGTACTCGCGCGTTTCAGGCTGGAACACGTGCACGATGAAGCTGCCGTAGTCAAGCAGCGACCACGTGCCGTCGGCCGTGCCCTCGATGTGGAACGGCTTCGCGCCGCCGCGCACGCGGCACTGCTCCTCGATCTCATCGACAACGGCTTCGACCTGGCGGTTGTTCGACGCCGTGCAGATGACGAAGTATTCGGTGACGCCGATAAGGTCGCCGACCTGCTGCACCATGATGTCGGTGGCCTTCTTCTCGTCTGCAGCCTGCGCGGCGATGATGGCGCACTCGCGCGGACTGAGCAGGTCAGGCTTCTGACGGCCGTACATGTCGACGCCCTGATTGATGTGCGCCTCGTTGTTCATTGCTTCGCTCACTTGTTACCTTTCGTGTGTTGCTGGGCCCGGCGCTTCTTATCGCAGGCCACATAGCTGTTCCAAACAGTTACCGTATCGGGATGAATGCGCTTGCGGCGCTGCACCAGGTTCTCAAGCACATGCTGAAACGTGCTGAGGTACAGCTCCTGCAGATCGACCACGCCGACAAGCTGGCGCAGCGCTTCGATGCCCGGATAATCGCGCGACGGCTCGATAGCGTCGGCCGTGTACACGATCATGTCGAGGTCGGTCATGTGCACGGCGCCGGTGGTGTGCAGCCGGATGGACTGAAGCAGCGCATCAGGAAGCTGCGGGAAGTCGCGCTTGAGCGCTGCCGCCGCCGTAGGCCCGTGCAGCAGGTGCGGCATGTCCATATAGCTTGCAAGCTGTTCCGCTAGGCCAAGCTCAGCCACGCGACGGCGAATGCCCTCGTCATCGTAGCCCTTGTCCCAATCGTGCAGCAAACCCGCCAAGCGCGCCAGGCCCTCGTCCGCGCCATAGATGCGCGCCATGCGCCCGGCCATCTCCGACACGCCCAGCGAATGCTCGAAGCGCTTCGACTTCACGCGCTGCGCCAACTCGGCGCGCCGTGCCTGGAAAAACGCATCGCTTAGCACGTCGACGTGCGCATCTTCAACCGTCAAACCCTGGTCACCTTCCTTGCTCACCGCTGCACCGCTTCCTTATCTTGCGCACCCGAAACATACAATCGATGTTCGTGAATATAGTCGAGCACCCGCTGCATCGTCAAATAGCGAATGGACTTGCCGGCCGCCACACGGGCGCGCAAATCGCTTGACGAAACGGCCAGTCCCGTGGTTTCTAGCAGGTGAATGCGGAAATTGCCCGCCTGCTCGATAGTGGCGCGTTGCTCCTCGGTAAGCACATAACCCGGCCGCGTCACCGCAATGAGGTCCGCCAGGTCGGCGATGGCCGCGCTTTCCCGCCACTTCAGGATGGAGCACACCGCATCGGCGCCCGTGATGAAGTACAGCGAAACGTTTTTTGGGTAGTGCGCGCGCAGCTGCCGCAGCGTGTCAGCCGTGTACGTGACGCCCGGTCGGTCGATCTCGATGCGGCTGACATCGAACGCGGTGTTCGAAGCAACGGCCAGCTGGCACATGCGCAAGCGCTGCTCGGCGCTGGTGACGTGGCGCTTCAGCTTGAACGCCGGCATGCCCGCCGGGATGAACACCACCGCGTCAAGGCCGAATGCCTCGCGCGCCTGCTCGGCGCAGGCCAGATGCCCGATATGCACGGGGTCGAACGTACCCCCCATGATGCCTAGACGCGCCGGCGCGCCGTCGGCACCCAGGTTGTCGAAACGATGGCTCACCACCGGCTTGCTGGAGAAGCCAGCCTCATCCGCAGCAGACACCACGTCGCGCACTTCGGAAGCGCATACCTGACCAGCGTTTACCCTAGGCACGAATTTGCCCCGTTCCGCACAGCACGTACTTGTACGAAGTAAGGCCTTCAAGCGCAAACGGCCCGCGCACGTGCAGCTTCTGAGTGGAGATGCCGATTTCGGCGCCAAGACCGAACATGCCGCCATCGGTGAATGCCGTGGAAGCGTTCACGTACACCGCCGCAGCGTCCACTTCGTTCACGAAGCGCTCAATGGCCTGCGCACCTGCAGCGCTGCCCTCGTCCGCCACGATAGCCTCGGAATGCTTCGTGCCGTAACGGTTGATGTGCGCAATAGCCTGGTCAAGACCTGAAACGCAGCGAACCGCCAGCTCAGGGGCCAGATATTCCGTTCCCCAATCGGCCTCGGTAGCACGCTCGATGCGCAACGCAGGGCCAACCGGTAACCGGTCTGCACCGGCAGCAAGAGCCGCTTTGCACGCCAACTCGTCGCCATGGATGTGCACGCCCTTGTCGGCAAGCAGGCCGAACAGCTCAGGAAGGAAATCAAGCGCCGCGGCTTCATCGACGAGCAGCGTCTCGCACGCGTTACACACGCCGTAGCGTCGGCACTTCGCGTTCACCACAATGCTGCGCGCGCGGGCTAAATCGGCCGTTTCGTGCACGTACACGTGGCAGTTGCCCGTGCCCGTCTCAATGACCGGGACTTTCGCGCACTCGACGCAGTGGCGAATAAGGCCCGCGCCACCGCGCGGCACCAGCACGTCGACAATGCCGTGCAGGCTCATGAGCACGTCGGCCGCAGCACGATCAGTAGACTCGATGATGCCGATGCAGCCCGCCGGCATGCCTGCCGACACCGCCGCGTCGTGCAGCACATGCACGATGGCGGCACACGACTTCGCTGCAAGCGAGCCGCCGCGCAGCACGCACGCGTTGCCCGATTTCAAGCAGATGCCCGCCGCATCGGCCGTGACGTTCGGCCGCGCTTCGTACACCACGGCAACCACGCCGAGCGGAACGCTCACGCGCGTCAGCTGGATGCCGCTTTCAAGCGTCCGCTGTTCCTGCACGCGCCCAAGCGGATCGGGCAGCGCCACCAGCTCCTCAAGCGCGCCGGCCATAGCCTCGATGCGCGCCTCATCGAGCATCAAGCGGTCAAGCAAACTTTCCTGCGTGCCGGCCGCGCGGGCGGCGTCCGTGTCCTGCGCATTAGCGGCAAGCACGTCGACGCGGTTCGCACGCAGCGCCGCCGCCATGGCGGCAAGCGCGTTGTTGCGCACGTCGGCGCTTGTTTGCGCAAGCGGCGCCGCCGCAGCCTTCGCCGCCTCAGCGATGGCGCGCACTTCCTGTTCAAGCGAAGCGGTCATGAACTTCCCTCCTATTCGAAAACCACCAGCTCATCGCGGTGGATGATGGGCTTTTCGGCCAGCGCGGCAAGCAGGCGGTTGCGCTCGATGGCCTCGCGCGTCTTGCCGCAGGCAAGTTCCACCTCGTCGGCGGAAAACGCCGTGCGCCCGCGCGCGAACAGATGCCCCGTGCCGTCTTTGATGTCTACGATGTCGCCAGCATCGAAGCGGCCCTCGACGCTGGAAACGCCCACAAACAGCAGCGAGCTTCCGCGCTCGATGAGCGCAGCTTTCGCCCCATCGTCTACCACCACGGCGCCTCGTGCCGAATCGCCGAGCGCGATCCACAGCTTGCGCGGCGTGATCTCGTGCGGACGCGCCTTCGCGGAGAAGCGCGTGCCCACCTGCTTGCCGGCCGCCGCGTCCACCACCACGTTGTCCTGACGGCCATAGCAGATGACGAGAGGGATGCCCGCCACCATAAGCACGCGCGCCGCCTTGATCTTCGTGATCATGCCGCCCGAGCCCACCGTGGAACCCGCGCCGCCGGCCACGGCCAGAATCTCGGGTCCGATCTTGTCCACGTGCTCGATAAGCTTGGCCTGCGGGTTCGTGTTCGGGTTGGCGTCGTAAAGCCCGTCGATGTCGGACAGGATGACCAGCAAGTCGGCATCGATGAGGCACGCCGCCAGCGCGGCCAGCGTGTCGTTGTCGCCGAACTTGATCTGCTCGACGGCAACGGTGTCGTTCTCGTTGATAATGGGCACCACGCCTAGGTCAAGCAGGCGCAGAAGCGTGTTGCGCGCGTGCAGATACGCCTGACGGTCGGCCGTATCACGCCTGGTCAAAAGCACGGTTGACGTAACAATGCCATGGCGGGCGAACACCTCGGCATACGCCGTGGAAAGCGCCGACTGCCCCACCGAGGCCGCCGCCTGCAAGCTGGGCATGTCGGTTGGCCTGCGATGGATGCCCAAGGCTTCAAGGCCGCACGCGATGGCGGCCGACGTGACGATGACCGGCTGCCAGCCCGCATCGCGCACGCGCGCCACCTGATCGGCAAGCTTGCGCAGATAGCCATAATCGATGCTGCTCTCAGACGTGGTCAGCGTCGACGACCCGATCTTGATGACCAGGCGCCGAGCACGCGACCCTTGTGCATCCGTTTCGCTCATTAGATATCAAGCTCCTCGAACATGTCCTCCGCCGTTTTCGCGGACTCGAACTCGAACGCACGCCCGACGATGCGAATCTCGTCGCCATCGACGGCGCCCGCCTTCTCAAGCGCCTCTTCCACGCCAACGCGCTTAAGGCGGTGCTGCAAGAACACCACTGCTTCCTCGTTTTCCCAGTCGCACTGCACCACCATGCGCTCGACCTGGGTGCCCGACACGCGGAACACGCCCTCGGAAAGCTTGCGCACGGTGAAGCGCTTGTCGCGCGCCTCGCGCTTGAGCTCCCACACGTGCTCGTACTGCACGTTGGCGGCAGCGGCCTCGCGCGCCTCTTCGCGCAGCTCGTGCACCTTGTGCGCCACGGCGGCTTTCAGGCTGTCCACGCCCTCGCCTGTAAGCGCGCTGATGCAGTACACCTTCGGGTCGATGGGGCTTGGCGCGAACTCGTTGCCACCGGCGGCGGCCACGGAATCGGCCTTGACCTGGGCGCGCAGGCGCTCAAGCGCCTCTTCGGTGCCGGCAACGTCGATCTTGTTCGCCACGACGATGCGCGGGCGCGCCGCCAGCTCGTCGGCGTACAATGCCAACTCGTTGTTGATGACGCGGTAGTCCTCAAGCGGGTCGCGGCCTTCCCAGTCGCCCGTCAGATCCACCACGTGCACGATAAGCGCCGTGCGCTCGATGTGGCGCAAAAACTCATGCCCCAGGCCGCGACCTTCGTGCGCGCCCTCGATAAGACCGGGAATATCGGCCACAACGAAGCTCAAATCGCCCGAACGCGCCACGCCCAGATTCGGCACCAGCGTGGTGAACGGGTAGTCGGCGATCTTCGGGCGCGCGGCCGAGATCTTCGAGATCAAAGAGCTTTTGCCCGCCGACGGCATGCCCACGAGCGCCGCGTCGGCCATCAGCTTCATCTCAAGCTCCACCCAGCGCTCTTGCGCCGGCTCTCCCAGCTCGGCGAACGCCGGCGCGCGGCGGGTAGACGTGACGAAGTGGATGTTGCCGCGACCGCCCATGCCGCCTTCAGCCACGGTGATGCGCTCGCCGTCGTGCGTAAGGTCGGCCATAAGCTCGCCCGTTTCCTTCGAATCCTCGAAGTACTCGTGCACCACGGTGCCCACAGGCACCTTGAGCACCAGGTCCTCACCCGTGGCGCCGTGCATGCGGCTGCCCTTGCCGTGCGTGCCGCGCTCGGCCTTGAAATGGTGCTTGAAACGGTAGTCGATCAGCGACGACACGCTGGCATCGGCCTCAAGCACGACGTTGCCGCCGTGTCCGCCGTCGCCGCCGTCGGGACCGCCTTTAGGAACGTGAGCCTCGCGGCGAAACGACATGCAGCCAGCGCCGCCGTCGCCGCCTTTCACGTGAATGCGTACTTTATCGATAAACACGATGTGACCTCCATCGAATGCGAGCATCTTTGTCGCTCGATTGTATATGAAAAGAGCCCCCTGACAGGCAGAGGGCTCTCCGAATGCATAGATGTCACGCAGACGCTGAAGTAATCTTACGCCTCAGGACGAACGTGAACCTTGCGCTTCACGCCACGCGTGAAGTCGACGCGACCGTCGCACAGAGCGAACAGCGTGTCGTCCTTGCCACGACCGACGTTTTCGCCGGGATGGAACTTCGTGCCGCGCTGACGAACGATGATCTGGCCCGTCTTGATCTGCTGACCGGCGAACATCTTCACGCCCAGTCGTTTTGCGTGGGAATCGCGGCCGTTACGGGTAGAACCGAGACCTTTCTTGTGTGCCATGTCATTCCCTCCTTACAATTAAGCGATGGACTTGATTTCAACGCGCGTGAGCTGCTGGCGATGGCCGCGCAGCTTCTTGTAGTTCTTGCGCTTCTTGAACTTGAACACCAGCTGCTTGGGGCCCTTGAACTGCTCAACGACCTCAGCGGTGACCTTCTTGGCGGAAGCCTTGGCCGGATCGGCCTCGACGACGTCGCCATCAACGAAGCAGATTACGGGAAGCTCAACGGTGGCGCCGACTTCGGCATCGAGCTTCTCGATATTCAGCTTGTCCCCGACGGCAACCTTGTACTGCTTGCCGCCCGTTTTCACGATTGCGTACATGTTTTCTCCTACTTTCGAAATAAACGCAAGGCGATAGCTTAGCAGCGCGACCGTAGCAAGTCAACGAAGTGAACGAATGCACAGTCTCCGCGTATCATCGCACTTATTTCCGCTGTGCCTCCACGGGCACAACATTCGATATGATACCAGATGTTGTGGCTACACGCGGCGGCGTTGTGAGTTTCACGTCCACAACGCCGCCCTATCACGAAATGCCCACAACTTCGCGCTAATGCGCCTCAGCCCACGTGTCGGCGGCGGAAACGTCGGCCAGAAGCGGCACCTTCAGCTCCACCACGTGTTCCATGACCTCGCGCACCATGTCCTCAAGCGCGGCCACCTCGTCTGCAGGCGCGCTGAAGTCCAGCTCGTCGTGCACCTGCACGAGCAGCCGGGCGCGGAAACCCTCTTCCATCAGGCGCGTTTGCACCTGGCGCATGGCAAGCTTGATAATGTCGGCGGCCGAACCCTGCATGGGGTGGTTCATGGCCGTGCGCTCGCCGAAGCCGCGCGTGTTGCCGTTGGCGGCGTGCAGCTCGGGAATGTGGCGCTTGCGGCCGAACATGGTTTCGGCGTAGCCCTTTGCGCGCGCCTCGGCCACGGTGGCATCCAAGTACTCGCGCACGCCGGGGTGCACGTCGAAGTAGCGGTCGATCATGTCCTTCGCCTCGCCGAACGAAATGCCCAGGCTTTGCGAAAGGCCGAACGCCTGCTGGCCGTACACGATGCCGAAGTTCACGGCCTTCGCGCGGCTGCGCATCTCGGGCGTGACGTCGCAAATGGGCACGCCGAACACGCGCGAGGCCGTGGCGGCATGGAAGTCCGCGCCACTGGTGAACGCCTCGATGAGGCTGTCGTCGCCCGATAGGTGCGCAAGCAGGCGCAGCTCGATCTGCGAGTAGTCGGCCGACACGAATTTGCAGCCCGGCTCAAGCGGCACGAAGCACTCGCGGATGCGGCGGCCGAACTGCGTGCGCACGGGGATGTTCTGCAGGTTCGGGTCTGACGAGGACAAACGCCCTGTAGTGGTAACCGTCTCGTTGAAGCTGGAGTGCACGCGACCGTCGCCGGCGCGCAGGCGCGGCAGCGCATCGATGTACGTGGACTTAATCTTGGCCAGCTCGCGGTAGCGCAGCACCAGCGCCGGCAGCTCGTGAACCTGCGCCAACTCCTTAAGCACCTTCGCGTCCGTGGAGTATCCGCGCTGCGTCTTCTTCTTCGCCGGAAGGCCCAGCACCTCGAACAAGATGTGGCCAAGCTGCTTGGGCGAATCGACGTTGAACTCCTCGCCCGCAAGCTCGTAGATTTGCGCGCGCAGGCCTTCAAGCTCCGCGCCCGTAGACGCGCCCAGCTCGGCCAGGCGGTCGGCGTCGATGGCCGCGCCCGTGCGCTCCATGATGGCAAGCACCGCCACCAGCGGCAGGTCGATGTCGAAGTACGCGCGCGCCGAACCCTCGCGCTCAAGCGCGGCGGTAAGCGGCCCCACCAGCACGCGCGCGGCGGCCGCCTGGGCACATGCGCGCTGCTCGTCGGTTTTCGCCTCGGGCAACACGCCACCCACGTAGGCGTCAAGCAGCGCGTCGAACGAATACTCCGACACCGACGAGTTGAGCACGTAACCGGCAAGCCCCAGGTCAAACGCGCGCATGGCCATAAGCTGCGCATCGTCGACCAGCGCGGTTGCCGAGCTGTCCGACGGGTAGATGCGGTGCAGCGCCGCCTTCACGTCAAGCGCGGCGAAGCTTCCCTGCGCCACGAGGCGCGCAAACGGGGCGGCCACCTCTTCACCTTCGAACACGGCGCAGCCGTTCGCGGCGCACACGGCAAGCACCGCGCCGCCGCCGAACAGCGACTCCTGCTCGGGGTCCACGAACGCCACGCCCACCTGTTCGCCCGACTTGATGGCGGCGTCCACCAGCGCCTCGGCCCCCGCGCCGCGCACAACCTCGCCCACCTCGACGGCGGCCGCCTTGCGCTGCGGCTCTTCGCCCACCAGCTTCAGCACGCGCGCAAGATGCGCATTGAAGCGGTACTTCGAGAACGTCTTGGTGACGGCCTCGGGCGAAAACGACGGAAACGATGCGCCTTCCAAGTCAAGCTCGAAGTCAAGGTCGCGCACGATGGTGGCCACCTTGCGGCTGGTAAACGCCGCTTCGCGGTTTTCGACCATGCGCTCTTTCTGCTTGCCCTTCAGCTCGTCGATGTGCTCGTAGATGCCCTCCAGGTTGCCGTAGGCCGTAAGCAGCTTCGCCGCCGTTTTGTCGCCGACGCCGGGCACGCCGGGGATGTTGTCGGAGCTGTCGCCTTTGAGCCCCAGAAAGTCGGGGAACTGCTCGGGGCCCACGCCGTAGCGGTCGCGCACCTCCGACGGCCCGTAAATGGCCACGTCGGTGATGCCCTTGCGCGTGGTGACCACGTGCGTCAGCTCGGTGCACAGTTGGTAGACGTCCTTATCGCCCGACACCAGAAGCGTTCGGTAGCCCAGCGCCTCGTCGCGCGCCGACACCGTGCCCAAGATGTCGTCGCCTTCCCAGCCCTTCACGCGCACCACGGGGATGTTCATGGATTCAAGCAACTCTTCGATGATGGGGAACTGCACTTTCAGCGACTCGTCCATGGGCGGGCGCTGCGCCTTATACTGCTCAAGCGCCTCCATGCGAAACGCGGGGCGGCCGGCATCGAACGCGCACACGATGGCATCGGGCTGCGAGATGTCGATGAACTTCAACAGCATGGCGATGAAGCCGAACACGGCGTTGGTGGGCGTGCCGTCCGGCGCGTTCATGGTAAGCGGCACGGCGTGGAACGCGCGATGCATAAGCGAGTTGCCGTCGATGACGGCTACCTTTTTCTCGGGCATGGGTCAGTCCTTTTCGTCGATCAGGTTTGCACCCGAGTGTAACGCAAAAAGCGCCCCGCCGGCCAACGGACGGGACGCTCCAAGGTAAAACCAGCGGCTGCGCGGCGGCTTTACGCGCTCCACAGGTAACCGACGCCGCGCACCGTTTCCAGGTGCTGCGCCAGCTCGGGGCCCAGCTTCGCGCGCACGCGACGCACGTGCACGTCGACGGTGCGGCTGCCGCCGTAGTAGTCGAAGCCCCACACACGGCGCAAAAGCGCGTCGCGGCTGTACGTGCGGCCGGGGTGCGTGACCAGAAACGCCAGCAGCGCGTATTCCAGGTACGTGAAGTCAAGCGGTTCCCCACCGACGGTGACCTGGTACGTTGCCAGGTTGATGGTCATGTTGTCGACGGTGACGAAATCGGTGGACGTGCTTTCGTTGCCCGGCCACAAAAGCTGGCGAATGCGGGCGGCGCATTCGGCGTTCGTGGCGCCGTGCACCACGAAGTCGCTTTTGACCTGCACGGGAAGGCGGAACTCGGCAAGCTGCTCTTCGTTGACGATGACCAGAAGCGAAGCCGAGCCGTCTTCAAGCAGCACGGACTCCACCTGCGAAACGTTGGCAAGCGCGTCGGCGCGCGCCTCGTAGATCACCAGGTCATAGGAGGGGTGCTGCGCCAGAAGCTTCTTGAACTGCACCGACGAGCCCGCAGCCACGTCCACGTCCAAACCCGAAAGCACCTGCTGGAACTTATGGGCGTTGTCAAGGCTGTCGGCTATGAATATGACCATCTTTCTCATGCGTTTCGCCTTTCTTTCCTAACCCCTGCCACGCCGGTTTACAGAACCGCCAAGTAGCGGCTGCGTTCCCACTCCGACACGTTGGACTGGTACGCGTCCCATTCGGCGCGCTTGGCTTCCACCAGGTAGTTGCAGATGTGCTCGCCGAGCACGTCGTGCATCAGCTTCGACTCGGCGAACAGCTCAACGGCATCTCCCAGGCTTTCCGGAAGCGTTTGGAAGCCCTGTTTGCGCAGCTCTTGGCGCGACTGTGTGAACAGGTCGCGGTCCTCCACCGGCGCGGGCGGCTCAAGGCCTTCCTCGATGCCCGCAAGGCCAGCGGCCAGCATGACGGAAAACGCCAGATAGGGGTTCGCGCTGGGGTCGGGGCTGCGCAGCTCCAAGCGGCAGGCCACCTCGCGGTTCGGGCGATACCCCGGCACGCGCACCAGCGTGGAGCGGTTCGCGCGCGCCCACGACAGGTAGATGGGCGCTTCCCCGCCGGCAAGCAGGCGCTTGTAGGAGTTCACGCACGGGTTCGTGATGAGGGCGAACTCCGGCGCGTACTTCAAGATGCCGGCCAGGAACTGCTTGGCCGTGGTGGACAGGTGGTAGCCCTGCGTATCGGCTTCGTCGAAGAACACGTTGTTGCCGTCGAAGTCGAACAGGCTCATGTGCACGTGCATGCCGCTGCCCGGCTCGCCGGACATGGGCTTGGGCATGAACGACGCGTACACGCCGTGCTTCATGGCGATTTCCTTCACCACCAGCTTGTACGTCATGACGGCGTCGGCCATGGACAGCGCGTCGGTGAAGCGCAGGTCGATCTCGTGCTGGCTGGGCCCGTTCTCGTGGTGGCTGTATTCCACGGGGATGCCCATCTTCTCAAGCGTCAGCACGGTGTCGCGGCGCAGGTCGGAGGCATAGTCAAGGCTGGTAAGGTCGAAGTAGCCGCCGCGGTCCAAAAGCTCGGTTCCGTTGGCGTCTTTAAAGTAGTAGTACTCCACCTCGGGGCCGACGTTGAACACGTAGCCCATGTCCTGGGCACGCGCGACGGTGCGCGCCAGCACGTGGCGCGGGTCGCCCTCGAACGGTTTGCCGTCGGGCGTGCGGATGTTGCAGAACATGCGCGCCACGGCGTTGCTTTCCGGGCGCCACGGCAGCACCTGGAACGTGGAAGCATCGGGAAACGCCAGCATGTCGGATTCCTCGGTGCGGCAGAAGCCCTCGATGCAGCTGCCGTCGAAACCCATGCCGTCGGCGAACGCATCTTCAAGCTCGCTGGGGATAACGGCGAACGACTTCATGTGGCCGAGCACGTCGGTGAACCAGAAGCGCACGAAGTGCACGTCGCGGCTTTTGATGGTTTTCAGGACGAAATCCTGTTCCGGGTTGGAAGCCATGGATGATTCCCCCTTCTATCGCAGCGCCTTTGCGCGGCGCAAAAGTTTCACGCAATACTTGAGAATTATACCAAGCCGTGTTGCAGACAGGTTACACGTCAGAAAGCCCGCAACACGAAAAGGGCCGCCACTTGCTATGCTTTCGCGCACGCCACAAAAATAGCCGCCCCGTAAGGCGGCTATTTTAGCCCGTCGCAGATAGCGCAAAAGTCAGCGAGAGCCGCTGCGGTGCGTCGTATTCGCGGGTTCGCGAGGGCGCCGCGCACTTCGGCACGCAGGCTCTCGGGAACATGCGAAGACGGCGTGCCACGACGGCCCACAGCGTCGAGCAAATTCGTTTGCCGGCAGGCAAACGAAACTTAACGGATGCGCTTGTCTACTTTTCGCGCCACGAAGTCGCCGATGGACTGGAACACCTGCACCAGCACGACGCACAGCACGATGGACGCGATCATCACGTCGCCAAGGTAGCGCTGGTAGCCGTAGCGAATAGCGATGTCGCCGATGCCGCCTGCGCCCACGGCGCCGGCCATAGCCGTGTAGCCGAACAGCGTGATGACGGTGATGGATGCGCCACGCACCAGCGAAGGCAGGCTTTCGCGCAGCATGACCTTCACCACGATCTGCCACGTGTTCGCGCCGAAGCTTTGCGCCGCCTCCACCAGGCCGCCGTCAACCTCGGCCAGGCTTTGCTCCACCATGCGGCCAACAAACGGGATGGCCGCCACCGTCAGCGGCACGATGGCGCCGGGAACGCCCAGCGACGTGCCTACCACCAAGCGCGTGAACGGGATGATGGCCACCAGCAGGATGATGAACGGGATGGAGCGCCCGATGTTCACGATCCAGCCGAGCACCGTGTTCAGCGCGCGGTGCGGGCGCAGGCCGTCTTTGGCCGTGACCACCAACAGTACGCCCAGCGGCACGCCGATGACGTACGCGAAGAACGTGGACACGATGGTCATGACAATCGTGTCCCACGTGCCCTGCGCGAACAGCGCGCCGTATTGGGCGATGAAGTTGCTGATGTAGTCCATTTACTTCGCCTCCCCCGCTTCGACGTTCTGCTCCGTTTCCACCAGCAAGCTGTCGTTGGAAAGCAGCTCGCGCGTGACGGGGCTTTGCGGATCGGAGAACACCTTCGCCGTGACGCCCTCTTCCACGATGCGGCCCTGGTCGATGACGGCCACGCGGTTGCAGATCTTGCTGGCCACGGGCAGCGAGTGCGTGATGACCACGAGCGTGACACCCAGGTTGCGGTTGATGTTCTGCAGAAGCTGCAGGATGGACGCCGTGGTGCGCGGGTCAAGGGCGCTGGTGGCCTCGTCGCACAGCATGACCTTCGGGTTGTTCGCCAGCGCGCGGGCGATGGCCACGCGTTGCTGCTGACCGCCGGAAAGCTGGCTGGGATAGCGCTGCGCCAAGTCGGCCAAGCCCACCAGCTCAAGCAGCTCGTGGGCGCGCGCCTCGCGGGCTTCCTTCTTCTCGCCGCGCAGCTCAAGCGGGAACGTGACGTTGCGCAGCACCGTGCGCTGCTGGAACAGGCTGAAGTTCTGGAAGATCATGCCCACCTGCGCGCGCAGCTCAAGCAGCGCCTTGCCCGACAGGTTCGTGATGTCGCGGCCGTCGTAGATGATGGAGCCTTCCGTGGGGCGCTCGAGCAGGTTGAGGCAGCGCACGAGCGTGGACTTGCCCGCGCCCGACGCGCCGATGATGCCGAACACGTCGCCATCGTTTATGGTGAGGTTCACGTTGCGCAGCGCATGGTGGGCGCGTTCGCCCTCGCCATACGTCTTGCACACGTGTTGCAGTTGAATCATGTCGCTTCCGATCGATCGGATGAATATCATCGCGCACCGGCCCTGATCGAACACGGGCGCAACCTCGTATGATACGGGAACAGGCCGAACCGTCAACCCAAAGCAGCCGCGAACGGCCTTACATTATTCCGACGACGCGGCAACGGTTTCGCCGATAACGCCCGGCGCGGCAGCACCGCCAGCTACCCGCGCGCAGCGCTTTCCACGCCGATGCCCTTCACCTTTTCTCCCACGAACTGCGCGGTGCGGCGCATCAGGTACGCAACGCCCATCGCGCGAAGCGCATGCACGGACTGGGCCGCCAGATGCTTTGCATACGGCAGCGGCGAAATGCTCGGCACAGGAAGGCCGCGCTGCTCGAAGTAGAAGCGCTTCTTCGCCGGAGATAGCTTGCCGCAATGAAGCACGTGCTGCTCGGGGATCATGTCGAACATGCGCTTCGTCATGCGGCGCACCACGGGGTTGTCCCAACCGTCGTCGATGATGGCGCCGTCAAGGTAGTTGAACGCGCGCACCGTATGCGCAAGCCAGATGCCCTCGTCGCGAACGCCCATGTCGTGCATCTCGCTTGTCATGTCCATCCAGCGCACGAACGGCAGCGCGACCTTCTCTTCCGTGGCGTGGTGCAGCGTAGAGCCGGGCAGGTCGGTGCGATAGCAGTAGAACATCTTGTCCAGATACGCGATCTTGCGGGCACGGCAAAGCGTCTGCACCAAAAACGGGTTGTCCGCCCAGCCCGCGCCAGGATACGGATGGAAACGAATGCCCTGCTCATCCAAGAAAGCGCGGCGGTACAGCGCCGACCAGATGGAAGGATGCCCCTCAAGCAGAATGGGCGCGTCGGCAAGCACGAACGGCGCCTTCGATGTTGGCAGCGCGCGATACAGCCCGCCGGGCTTCGTGTACAGCGTGCTGGGGTTGTCCCATTCGTGCAGCTCAAGCCAAGGGGTTTTCACCACATCGATAGCGCCGCCAAGCGCATCGACAAGCGCAAGCATATCCTTGAACATGTCCAGCCGCAGATAGTCGTCGGGCTCCACGATGGCGATATATTCGCCGCGCGCCATGTCCAGACCCCGGTTGCACGTAGCCCCGTAGCCTTCGTTTTGCTTGTCGATGCACACGATGCGCTCATCGGCGTCGGCGTGGCGGTGCATGACGGCGCTCGAGCCGTCCTTTGAGCCGTCGTTGAGGCAGATGATCTCGATATCGCGAAACGTTTGCCCCGAAACGCTGTCCAGGCACTCGTCAAGGAATTTCTCCACGTTGCAGATAGGGATGATCACCGAGATTCTTGGAGAGCACGCCATGTCGATCACCTTCCCATCATCTTCGCCAGGCGCGGGCCGTCGACGCCAAGGTAGTGCAGCGCAAGCGTCTTGCGATAGCGCGAGCGGACCATGCGCTCGAAGCGCGGGTGGCTGCTTGCAAGCCACGAGTGAAACGCCTTTGCGCGCCGCATGCCGCGAGCGCGATCTTCATCGTAGATAAGCGCGATGTTGAAGTGCGTGTGAAGCGCCAGCCGCACGCGATTGTCCAGGTACTGCGCGATGGGCCCCTGAAAACGGCCTTGGTCGGCGAACGCAAGGATATCGCGCACCATGGCCGCGTGGTCCTCGTAGCGCTTGGCGTAGCTTGCGAAAGCCACGGACTGCTCCGCGTTGCCCAACAGGTACTGGTACACCTCCACCGGCGCGAACTGCACCGTAGCGGCATAACACGTTGCCATGACCACATACTGCAGGTCAACGTAGAAAATGCCTTCATGCAGATGAATGTTGTTGCGCCGCAGAAGCTCGGTTTTCACGGAAAGCGTGTGGATGGTCAAAAACGCTTCGCACGCGCCGTCGCCGCATACGCCAAGGAAGTCGACGACGCCGGGCAGGCGAAAACCCGCCGGAAGATGGCAGTGCGTGCGCGCGTGGGTGGTCATGTCCACTTCGACCTTCTCGTCGACGAACAGGTCGGCGTCCGACGCTTTGAGCAGCTCCACAACACGCACCAAGCCATCGGTGTCAACCCAGTCGTCGCCGTCGACCACGCGAAAAAACCGCCCCTGCGCATGGTCGATGCCCGCGTTCACGGCAGAACCGTGGCCGCCGTTTTCCTTCGAGACCAGGCGAAACAGCTGCGGCATGCGCTCGACGTAGCCCTGCGCGATGCGCGCCGTCTCGTCAGTGGACCCGTCATCGACCACGATGACCTCCACGTCGTCAGCCAAGCGCTCATCGGCAAGCGAATCGAGCCCGCGGCGCAGGTATCGCTCGACGTTATAGCAAGGCATGGCTATGGTGAGAACCTTTCCCACAGCTAACCCCTTCCCTTTCCCGTAACCACGTTGTAAATCGCGAATTCCGCCCGCACAAGCGCAGGCACATAGCGAAGCTGCCACGCGACAAGGCGCTTCGATGCCGGCAGGGGCGAAGCGGCAAGCCGCGGGTAGTCGCCTACGAAGCGCTGGCGAAGCATGCGCAGCGTATCTTGGCCCGCTTGTCCGCGCAGCGCATCGTCGGTAATGCCGAAGCGCGCATATTTCACCAGCATGGAGAAAGCGCCCTTGGCCTGGCGATCGAGCGCAAGCTTTACCAAGCGCTCATCGCCGGCGGCGCGCGCGTAGCCGACCATCAGCTCGTCCGCCTCCAGGATTTGCATGGCGCGCTGCGACAAACCGCCCAAAGAGATGCTGCCCATATTCATAAAGTAATGATATTCGACCCGGTTGGATTCGGCGGCGCGGCTTGCCAGGGGCAGCACGCGCATGTTGAACACGCGGTCCTCGCACGTCAGGCCCACGGGAAACGGCTCGGGGCCAAGCGACTTGACCAGCCGGGCATCGTACAAGCGCGACCACACGGCGTACTCTTCCTGCTCAAGCATTTCGACCGCCGCGCCCACGCCGTCAAGCACGCGCACGACCTCTTCGCGCGGCTGGACAAAAGGCCCTTCGTTCGTGCATATTTCGCGCACGATATGCGCTACCTGGCTTTGGGTGGAAAGCGCCGCTCGGTGCAGCGTTTCAAGCATTGTCGGCTCGAACCAGTCGTCGGCATCCAAAAACGCCAAGAACCGCCCGCGCGCCAAGGCTATGCCGTGGTTGCGCGCCGCCGAAAGCCCTTGAGAGAGTTCGTGGTGCACAACGCGATAGGCAGGTTTTTGTGCAAGGCGCTCGTCAAGCCATGCGGCAGACCCGTCATCGGAGCCGTCGTTAACGACGATGACTTCAAACGAACGGAAGGTTTGTTGCTCGATGGAGCGCAAACAACGCTCCAAAAACGGCAGCGCGTTGCGCGTCGGCACAATGACGCTGATCTCAACCTCACCCATGCGGCCCCTTCTCGGCGGATTCTTTCTGCAAAACGGTTCGTATTGTACCCGATGGACCGTACAGCCCCTCCAACCTTGCTATACTTTCAAACCATGGATACGAAACTCAAACAACACCGCCGCCGCATCGCCGTGGTCACCATGGGCGTGAAGCTTGGCGACGAGACGCGCGGCTATACGCGCTTTAGGTTCTTGTCGGAGCTGCTGGTTTCGCAGGGCTTCGACGTCGATCTGATCACCAGCTCGTTCCAGCACTGGGAAAAGGCGCAGCGCGACACGACGAAGGCGTGCTACCAGGGCCTTCCCTACAACATCGTGTTCATCGACGAGCCGGGCTACACGCGCAACCTTGACCTGCAGCGCATCCACAGCCACCACGTCGCGTCGAAGAACATGCGCGAGCATTTCGAGCGCACGCGCGGGCGCTACAGCCTTATCTATGCGGAGATTCCGCCGAACGATGTGGCGCGCACGTGCGCGGAATGCGCCCATGAGCAGGGCATTCCGTTCGTGGCCGATATCAACGACCTGTGGCCGGAGGCCATGCGCATGGTGGTGGACGTGCCCGTGCTCAGCGGCATCGCGTTCTACCCGTTCGCCCGCGACGCGCACCGCGTCTACCAGCTGCTTTCCGGCGCCGTCGGCACGTCCGACGAGTACGCCGCGCGCCCGGCGCGCGACCGCACGGCGCCCTACCCCAAGGTCACGGTGTACGTGGGCAACAACCTTGAAGCCTTCGACGAAGGCGCGCGCGAGCACCTTGGCGACGTGGTGAAGCTTGAAGGCGAGCTGTGGGCCATCTACGCGGGCACGCTTGGCGCCAGCTACGACGTGGCCACGCTCATCCGCGCGGCGGCCTTGCTCGAGAAGCGGCGCTGCACCCACGCGGCCGCCCGCGCCGCCGACGGGGACGCCGACAGGCATCGGCCGTTCCCGCCCGTGAAGGTGAAGATCTTGGGCGACGGGCCCGACCGCGAGAAGCTTGAAGCCTTAGCGCGCGAGGAAAACGCGCCCGTGGAGTTTTTGGGCTACCAGGACTACGCCAGCATGGCCGCGTGGCTACGCGCAAGCGACATCACGGTGAACTCGCTGGTGAAAAGCGCGGCGCAAAGCATCGTCACGAAGATTGGCGACTACCTGGCCGCCGGCAAGCCCATGATCAACACCGGCTCGTCGGCGGAGTTTCGCGCGAAGGTGACCGCCGACGGCTTCGGGCTCAACGTCGAGGCCGAAAGCCCCGAGGCGCTGGCGAACACGCTTGAGGAGTTGGCGCGCAACGCATCGCTGCGCAAGATCATGGGAGCACGCGGACGCGCCGTGGCCGAGCGCGAGTTCGACCAGCGCACGTCGTACCTGGCTATCGTGAATTTGCTGCGCAATTTGCTATAAACGAAAGCGCTTGCGTCATCATCGTTGCAAGCATTTCCCCGCCCGGCCGCCACACGGCGGCTTGCGGCGTTTATATAGAAAAGGAGAAGGCATGTCCGAACAGATTCGCATCCCTTTTTCACCGCCCGATATCACCGAGGCGGAAATCGCCGAGGTTGCCGATGCGCTGCGCAGCGGCTGGATTACCACCGGCCCGAAAACGAAGCAGCTTGAGCGCGAGCTGGCCGATTTTTTGGGCACCGAACGCGTGGCGTGCCTGGGTTCTGCCACCGCGGCGCTTGAGTGCGCCCTGCGCGCGCTGGGCATCGGGCCAGGCGACGAGGTTATCACGAGCGCCTACACCTATACCGCCAGCTGCTCGCCCATCTGCCACGTAGGCGCCACGCCTGTGTTGTGCGATGTGGCGGCCGGCAGCTATGAGATGGACTATTCCCAGCTCGAACGCCTCATCACGCCGCGCACGAAAGCAATCATCCCCGTGGATTTGGGCGGCGTCATGTGCGATTACGACGCGCTGCTCACCGCCATCGATGCGTTCGGCGGCGCCTGGTCGCCAGCCAACGCGCGCCAGGAGGCCATCGGCCGCATCGCCATGGTGTCGGACTCGGCCCACGCGCTGGGAAGCGTGCGCCACGGCAAGCGCGCCGGGCAGGTAGCCGACCTGTCCACGTTCAGCTTCCACGCCGTGAAGAACTTCACCACGGCCGAAGGCGGCGCCGTCACGTGGCGCGCGGGGCTGTTCGATCCCGAAGAGCTGTACCACGAGTTCATGCTCATGTCGCTGCACGGCCAATCGAAAGACGCGCTGGCGAAAACGAAGGCCGGCGCCTGGGAATACGACGTGGCCTTCCCCGGCTGGAAGTGCAACATGACCGACCTGCAAGCGGGGCTGGGCTTGGCGCAGATGCGCCGCTACCCCGGCATGCTGGCGCGCCGCCGCGCCATGATCGCGCGCTACCAGGACAACCTTGCCGACATGAACCTGTCCATCATGCAGCACTACCGCGCTGCCGACGGCTCCGACGCCAGCCGCGCCGCCGATGCCGCCGCGCGCGCCGATGCTACGCAGGAGTCGTCGAGCGGGCACTTGATGCTGGTGCGCTTGAACGGCCGCGGGCAGGCGTTCCGCAACCGCGTCATCGAGCACATGGCCGAGGCGGGCGTGGCCACGAACGTGCACTATCAGCCGCTGCCGCTGCTGACGGCGTACAAGAACCTGGGCTTTGACATCGCCGATTTCCCGAACGCGTACGCGCAGTTCGAAAACGAGATCACGCTGCCGCTGCACACGAAGCTTTCCGATGCGGACATCGACGAGGTGAGCCGCGCGCTGCACGCCGCCTACACGCAAGCCGAAGCGGAGGGTCTGAAGTAATGTACGTGCGCTTCGGAAAACGCATCTGCGATATCATCATCGGCCTGGTGGCGCTGCCGTTCGTGCTGCTCATCATCGCCGTGCTGGCACCCATCATCAAGCACGAGGACGGCGGTCCGGTGTTCTACAATGCGCCGCGCGTGGGCAAAGACGGCGTGGACTTCAAGATGTACAAGCTGCGCAGCATGCGCGTGAACGCCCCCGACCTGGTCATGGAGGACGGCAGCACGTACAACGGCGCCGACGACCCGCGCATGACGAAGATCGGCGCGTTCATGCGCAAGACCAGCCTTGACGAGATGCCGCAGTTCCTAAACGTGCTGAAAGGCGACATGTCCGTAGTGGGACCGCGCCCCGACCTGCGCCGCGAAACGGAGTTATACGAAGGCGAAGAGGGCCTGAAGCTTTCCGTGAAACCCGGCATCACCGGCTACGCCGCCGTGTACGGCCGCAACTCGCTGCCCTGGAAGAAGCGTCTGGCGCTTGACGTGTACTATGTGAAGCACGTGAACTTCCTTTTGGACGTGAAGGTGTTCTTCCGCACATTCGCCACCGTACTCGGCCAAGAAGGCATCTACGTAGAAGGCGAAGAGCAATAAAGAAAGCCGCCCGATGAGGCGGCTTTCTTTATATCTGTC
>NZ_CDRSTZ010000027.1:0-23780 GCF_977052095.1 Senegalimassilia sp. | reverse complement strand
GTTACCCCATCCGGGCCCTCTTCTCTCACGCAGAGTATGTTAGCCCTCTTGTTATGCCAGATTGCACGCCTTTTTCAAAGCTTCAGCCTTGTCGGTGGCCTCCCAAGTGAACTCGGGAAGCTCGCGGCCGAAGTGGCCGTAGGCGGCCGTCTTGCGGTAAATGGGGCGACGCAGGTTCAGCTCGTCGATGATGGCGCCGGGGCGCAGGTCGAACACTTCGGAGACGGCGCGCTCGATGTCGGCCACGGGCACGGACTCGGTGCCAAACGTGTCCACCATGATGGACACGGGCTGCGCCATGCCGATGGCGTAGGCAACCTGCACCTCGCAGCGGTGCGCCAAGCCGGCGGCCACCACGTTTTTCGCCACCCAGCGCGCCGCGTAGGCAGCCGAGCGGTCCACCTTCGTGCAGTCCTTGCCGGAAAATGCGCCGCCGCCGTGACGGCCCATGCCGCCGTAGGTGTCGACGATAATCTTTCGGCCGGTCAGGCCGCAGTCGCCCATGGGGCCGCCGATGACGAAGCGGCCGGTGGGGTTGATGTGAATGCCGGCGTCGGGCGCAAGCTCCACGCCCTCGCGCGCAAGCACGGGGCGGATGACGTTCGCCTCGATCTCGGCACGCAGCTGTTCGGTGGAGATCTCCTCGGAATGCTGAGTAGACACCACGACCTTCTCCACGTTGACGGGCTTGTCGTCGATGTAGCGGACCGAGACCTGGGTCTTGCCGTCGGGACGCAGGTAGGGCATGGTGCCGTTCTTGCGCACCTTGGCCAGCTGCTCGGACATGCGTTGTGCCAGGTAGATGGGCATGGGCATGAGCGTGGACGTCTCGTCGCAGGCGTAGCCGAACATCATGCCCTGGTCGCCCGCGCCGACCTTCTCGTAGGGATCGTCGCCGGCCTGGCCGTGCTGGGCCTCGTAGGACTCGTCGACGCCCTGGGCGATGTCGGGGCTTTGGTCGTGGATGGCGTTGAGCACGCCGCACGTGTCGCAGTCGAAGCCGTACTTCGCGCGGTCGTAGCCGATCTCGCGCAGCACCTCGCGCGCAAGCGCGGGCACGTCGACGTAGGCCTGGGTGCGGATCTCGCCGGCCACGATGATCATGCCCGTGGTGGCCATGGTCTCGCAGGCGCAGCGCACCTGCGTGGGGTCTGCCGGCTGGCCCGACGGGGACACGTAGCCCTGCTTGGCAAGCTCGGTTTCCTTCTCCAGGATGGCGTCGAGCACGGCATCGGAGATCTGGTCGCACACCTTGTCGGGATGACCCTCGGTGACGGATTCGGACGTGAACAGGTACGAATTGTGCGCGTTGGCCATGGATGTTCCTCCTTCATCGTTGTCGGCCGGACCACCTTGGGGCCGCTTGCCCCAGGTTGGTGTCGGGATCAGCGAGCCAACCCTCTCCCCCGACTCTTGATAAACGGATATGTTCGGGCGGCCGCGCAAAGGCCGCCCGCGTTTATGCTAGCTGCGAATACTACCACACAGGCAGCATTTGTCACGCCGCCGCGGCCGCGCGCGTGGAATCACCATATATAGGTACTCGCGAAAAGTGCGGAAGGCCCGCCCGGCGCAAACCGGACGGGCCTTCCAAAGAGAAATCCACGCGCAGCAAGTTTAGAGGGGGGTTGCTGCGGGGGCGAATCGGCTTACAGCAAGCCGAAGAAGTTGTTCACCGTCACCGACGCAAGCCACATCGTGCAGCGATACGCGGTGGCGCCAACCAAGCAGCACACCGCCGCCGCTGCGGCCAGCGAAAGCGCCTGCTCAGGCTTTTTCGCCGCTAGCGCGCCCAGCGCCGCAGGAGCCGCGCCGCCAACGATAACGGCCAAGCCCCACACCAAAAGCGCCTGGTCGCCACCGGCACCAGAAACAACGCCGTACGCGGCCGCCGTCAGCGCGGCCACCACGCCGCCGGCCACCAGCAGCTTCGCGAACAGACTGGTGTCGGGCTCTTTGCGCCAGGCCGCCAAGGCCAGGTACAGCGCCACGCCAAGCGGCATGGCCGTGCCCGCATAGCCCAGCGGCAGAAGCGGCGTGTTCCACGCCAGCTGCGACGACATCATGTACGATTCGCCGGCCATGAACGAGAGCAGCACGCCGAACACAGCGCCCAGCACTGCAAACGCCTTGCGTGCACCGGCAGAGGCCTCGCGCACCAGCAGCACGAAGTACACGATGGCGCACACGGCCATAAGCCCGGTCAGCGCCGCCTCCACGAAAATGCCGCTGGTGGGGTGACTGAGCGCCCCCATGATGTGCTCGGGATGCGACAGGTGCGTCACCGACGCGATGCCGCCCGCGCACGCCACCACGGCCGCCACCACGACGGCAAGCTTGTTCGTAGCGCGCGTCTTGCCGGCGAACTCATCGATCGCCACACATGCCAGCATCCAGCCGCCCGCGCCCGTCAGCACGGTGAACAGGACCAACGACCACTGGATTTCCATCCTACTCACCATCTTTCTGCATGTAGCGGCCCGATCCGGCCAAATCCTTCGATTCCTGCCACTGCGCATAGCGCTCGGACAAGATGTAGTGCGTCGCAGGCTTGTTTCCCACGTCGGTCAGCGTGTGCACGGCCGACTTCTCGGCAGCGGCAAGCGCTTTGGACGCATCCGAGGTCGGGTCGTCCAGATCGCCGTAGAAGCGAGCCCCACCCGGGCAGTTGTGCACGCACGCCGGCAGGTCGCCCTGCGCGGTCAGATGTCCGCACAGCGTGCATTTCTCCACAACGCGCTCTTCTTTGTTCCACGAGCGCACGCCGTAGGGGCAGGCCATCATGCAATACTTGCAGCCGATGCACTTCGCCTTGTCCACCAGCACCACGTTCGTGTCGGGATCGCGGTAGCTTGCGCCCGTCGGGCACACGTGCACGCACGGGGCGTTTTCGCATTGCTGGCAGTGCACGGGAAGGAAGTACTGCTGCATGCGCGGGAAGTCGCCGAACGGCCCCACCGTCATCACCTTGTTGTAATACGACCCCAGCGCGATGCCGTTCTCCATTTTGCAGGCAATCTCGCAGCTGAAGCACCCGGAGCATCGGTCCAGGTCAACCACTATAGCGTTACGCATGTTTGAATCACCTCCGTGGGTTCGCTGTACTGCGGCATCCAGGGCTCGAAGTCCTCAGGCTCCGTCCAGGCGCCTTCCGGACCGCTTTCGGCCGGGGCGATTGCCACCTGGTAAGCGCGCAGCGTGTACGTGCCGTTGACGTCGGACAGACGCCCCGTCGACTTCGACAGGCGGTTAACGGTGACCGAGCGCCACGATTGGTCGCGCTTGCCTTCCTGGTCCAAGAACTCGGGAAGCCAGAAGCGCTCCATGTACACCTCGCCGGGGCGCACGCCCTTCGTCACGCGCACCTTGCCGCGAATCTCGGCGCGGCGCGAACGAATCCAGGCCCACTGCCCGTCTTTCACGCCGTACTTCTCGGCATCGTCGGGATACACCCACACCTCGGGGACGGGGTAGATCTCGCGCAGGTAGGGAACGTTGCGCAGCGTGCCGTGATGGTACATCGGTAAACGGCCGTTGCTCATCACCAGCGGGTATTCCGTGTCCGTCAGCGGGCTTTCCTCGGGCTCCTCGTAGTACGGAAGCGGGTCGTAACCGTACTTGACCAGCGAGTTTGCCGCGTTCGGGTTCTCGACGGGATTATCAACGAACACCTCGGGGTGCATAGCCCACGGGCTTGCCGACAGACCAAGCGTGATGTAGCCCTCCGAATACGGCTCGCACTTGCCCGATGCCGTGTCGAAACCGGTAAGGTAGCCGCAAGCATCGGTCTGCTTGTAATAGTAATAGGTATGCCAATCTTCCCAGCTGCAGAACTCGTACGGCGCCTTGTCGCAGAACTCGTCCCACGTCATGCCAAGCCCGGCCACGTGCGCGTTGCGCTCGTCGGTGTCGGTCAGCGGCATGGGGATGCCGCCGGCGGCGGCCACCATGCCCTTCGTGTCGTAAATGGCCTCGCGGCAGTCCTCGTCGCCAAGCTCCATCATGCGCTTGGTCAGGTCGGACCAGATCATGGCCTCGTTTCGCGTCTCGAACAGGTGCGTGCACTCCTGGCGCGCAAACACCTTGTTAAGAATCTGGATGGGCTGGTTCGATTCAAGCCACTCCAGGATGGGCAGCACGTAGTCGGCCGCCTCGATGGTGAAGCTGGTGGGATACATGTACATGTGCACGATCAGGTCAAGCTGCGGCAGCAGGTTGTAGCAGCGCTCCGTCTCGGCAAGGTTCTGCAGCTTGTTGCCCGAACGCTCCAGCCAGATGCGCGGCTTGTACGGCTTGCCCGTCTCGATGGCGTCCCACAGGTACGGGATGACCGACATGGCCCACTGGCCGATGCCGCGATGCTCGGAAAAGCCAAGGCGTTTACGCTCCATATCGGCGCTGACCAGGCCGTACATGCCGCCAAGTTCATCGGCCATTGCAGGCTTGGGGAAGCGCTGCAAAAGCGCGCCAGGCTTCTCCACGTCGCCGTTCAGCAGCGAAAGCAGCGCGTAGCCCGCCGAAGCCTGGCCGGACTGCGGGTTCTGGTCGGTGGCAACGCCGCCGACGATGCCCGCCGTCTTCGCCTCGCAGAAGATGTCGATGGCCGCCTCGATGTCGGCCGCATCGCACCACGTCACCTCAGCCGTCTTCTCAAGCGTCCACTCGCGCGAACGCTCGTACGTCAGCTGGAACGCCGTCTTGTAGCCGCTGATGCCGTCGATGGTGTAGCCCTCATCGTTGAACAGCTCAGCTTCCGTTTCCTCGTCGAAGAAGCGGTTGAGCTCCTCTTCGGACTTCGGATACGGCACGGCAACGGGACCGCCGGTTTTCTTATCCCAGATGACGAAGTACGGGATGCCGCAATAGCCAAGCGCCGGGTTGTCGTTGTTCTTCGCCGTGGCATGACCCGTCAGCGTATCGGTTGCCGTGGCGGCCATCTGCGCGTCGTTTTCCTCTTTCGACACCAAGCCCAGGTCAGCGGCGCGAACCGGAATGCCCGTCTTCGGGTCCACCAGGTACGGCAGGTTCGTCCACTTCAGGCAGAAGTCGGCATCGTAGCCGCGCTTCTCGATCATGTACTTCACCCAGCACAGCTGCATGGCTACGTCGGAGCCGGCGCGAATGGGCAGCCACACGTCGGCGCGCGCGGCGTCCACGGTGAAGCGCGGGTCCACCACAACCGTCTTGCAGCCCGCAGCGCGGCGGTCGGCCATGACGCGGCCGCCGCCCGGAGGCGTGTCGGCCGCCGGCTGCGCCGCCCAGATGACCACGGCGTCGATGTCAACCTCGGGGTTGTACATCTCGAAGCAGTTCGAGTCGGCCATAGAGCAGTTGCCCGTCATGAAATCGCCGCCGTACATAAGCTTGTACGACACCATGCGCGGCAGGTAGCACTGCGCGCAGCCCGGCTCGAACGTGTTGGGCGACTGGATGGCCGCCGCGAAACGGTTCACGCTCCAGAACTGCGGGTTTCCGCCGCCGCCCGTGGACATGAAGATGGACTCGGGGCCGTATTGCTTCTTGGACTCCCACAGCTTTTGCGCGATCTCGTCGATGGCCTGCTCCCACGTGATGCGCTCCCACTCGTTGCCGCCGCGCTCGCCCACGCGACGCAGGGGGTACTTGTTGCGGTTGGGGTTGTACAGCGCCTGGATGCCCGACAGGCCCTTCGCGCACAAGCCGCCGTGCGTCGTACCGTCCTCGGTGTTGCCCTCAAGCTTCACCACGCGCCCGTTTTCCACGGTGGCGATGACGGCGCAGCGCGCCACGCAGGCGCGGCACAGCGTCTTCACCTTGCGGGTGCCGCTGCTGGTCACCTTCGCTTCGGCAGCCACCAGGTTGCCCGCGTCGATGGTTGCGCCGAGCGCCGCGCCGCTGGCCACAAGGGCCGAGACCTTCGCGAAGCTGCGACGCGTCATTGTCGCTTGTCCCATGAAACCTCCTCCTTTGTTTCTTCTTGGGTTAGCTCGTCTTATTGAAAGACCGCAAGGAAAGCAGCGCCTTCCTTCGTGGTCGTCCAACCGTCCTCCCAGACCAGGCCGGCGCATTGCTCCAGGCGGTCCGTGAAATAGCTGGGGTAGATGCCCGCGGCCGACACGTGGCGCGACCGGGGCGCCGCGGCGCAGATAGCGGCAAGTTCATCGTCTATCTGGCGTTTCGTGCGCTTGGTGCCGTTGCAAAACGCCAGCAGTCGGCGAAAGCCCTCGACGTTTTCCGGTTCGTCGGCAAACAGGCGCGCTAAGCGGGCAGACGGACGCAAGCGTTCAAGTACCTTGCCGCCCTTGTCGGTTAGCGCATACGTGGCGCGCGCCATGTCCACGCACTCCTCTTCGGTATCGGGGTCGTATTCGGGCTCGGGCAGCTGCTCGGCAAGCAGGCCTTCGCGCACCAGCGCGTCTATCAGCGTGCCCATAGACTGGAACATGGTTGCAGCCTGGGATTTTGCCGCCATGCGACCCTCAAGGTCGAAGCGGCTGATAGGGTCGGTACCTTCGCTGCCGGCCGCCGCAAGCGCTTCCAGGTACAGCTCGCGCTTGCCCGGCTCGCGGCGGATAAGCACCACCGCTTGCTCGAGTTCATCGGGCGCGCTCGTTGCTTCTTCGCCTTTCAGCTGCTCGCTCATCACGCCACCTCCTGCTCTGCCGCCGCATCGTCATCCGCGTAGCAGCGCTGCTCCAGGCAAACCCACGCCGCCGTGCACTCGCACAGCCCGCGGTAAAAGGGCGTGCGCGCAAGATGCGCGGCAGCCTGGCAAAACCGCGGAACCCAGTTCGCGATGTGATTCTCGAAAAACGCCCGCACCTGCTCCTGCGCGGCATCGGCCGCTTGCGCATCGCCGGCCCGGCAAGCCGCGGCCTCGGCGTCAAGCAGGTGGGCCACATACTGGAACTCGAACGAGATGTGGTCCTCGGGCATGTTGTAGTCATCGTCAAGCGCAAGCCCAGCGGCTATAAGCGTGCGGAACATGTTGTCGCGCGCGCCTTGCATCAGCAGGTGCTCCTCGCTGGTGTACACGCTTTCAAACGGGCTGACCGGGTCATCGGTCGTCGACCCTGCCCCCAAAAACACGCGAGCGTAATCGCAGCGCGACTGCGTCAGCGTGTCGGGGTTTTGCGCAAGCACGTACTTAGCCATCTTGTTCGAGCCGCGCGCAAACGCCCGCTCGTCGGCATCGAAATCGTCGGACAGCGGCAGCACCGCCTGTCCGTGCAAACGCTCAAGCAACTCTTCGTCGAGCTCTCGATAGAACAGTCGGCTCAAATACTGCCAAAAGCCGGCGCGCTCGGCGCACGCATCGGCACGCTCATTTTGCAACTGCGTCGTCTCCACGTCTTGCCCCCTTGTGTGGTCTTGCTGGCGAAGCTTTGCCGCTCCGCCCCTCATCAGCGATTCGCATCCTAGAGGACAAGCATCTGACCTGGACATACCTATCAATTGACTATTTCGCGGTTACCCTAGTCACTTATTAGGTAAACGCCTTACCCACATATTGACCACGTGAAGGGCGCGCTTTTACAATGCGGCGCGAAGGGTCTTTAGGGGGAATCGAATATGCAGCAGACAAACACTTCGGAAACCGCGCCGGCAGCCACGGGCGCCCAGGAGCTTTTGCGGGGCATCAACACGCATCTGCCCGCCGTGTCCCATCTTGGCTTCGCGTTCTGGTTCGCGTGGAACCTGGTCGCGTTCTCGGGATCGGTGTGGAACACGCAGGCCGATTCGGCCATCCTTATCTCGTATCTGTTCATTGCGCACCTGCTGGCGTCGGTGGCAACGCTCATAGCGTTAGGCACGCGCGGACAGCGCGGCATGCGCGCGATCGTCTCGCGCCGCTTCCTGGCCGCCGGTGCGGCCATCGGATCGGCGGGGACGCTGCTGATGATCTTGGTCGGCGGCGGCTATATCGACAGCCTCGCCGCGTTCATCGTCGGCGCCGCGCTTGCCGGCTTCGGCACCACGTTCATGCTCGCGCGCAGCGCCACCATCCTCTGCACCACCTCGCCGCGTCGCTCGTTTCTGTCCATCAGCCTGTGCGCGCTGTTCGCCATTGGCGTCTATTCGTTTATCGAGGGGTACTCGTTCGCCATCGGCGCCATCCTGTTCGTGCTGTTGCCCGTCTTCAGCGCGCTGTCGCTGTCGGTGAAGCGCGACTCGCCGCAAGACCTTGCCGTCATCAACACCATCGGCAAGCTTCCGGCGCGCTTCCGCAACCTGCTCATCGCCATCTTCGTGTACTCGCTGTGCCAAGAGGTGTCGAAAAGCTACATCCTCACCGCCCTGCCCGCCTCGCAATCGGTGCTGTGCATGCGCTACGTCATGCTGGCGCTCGTGGTGCTGATGCTGGTGTTCATCGCGCTAGACCTGTCCACGCCGCCCGACAAGTCCATCGCCCGCATCTTCTATCCGCTGGCACTGTGCTTCATCGTGCCGCAGCTGGCCGTTTCGGTGCTGCGGGAAACCTCCCCCGTGCTTGCGGCGGCGGCGCTTGACTTCGCCGGCTATGGCACGGATCTGTTCATCTGGGCCATTTGCGCCTACCTGGGCTATCAGATGCGCGGCAACTGCGTGAAGGTGATGTGCTTCGGCACCGCCGCGCTGTCGCTGGGCCTGGCCACAGGCTCGATAGTCGCCATATTCCTGCTGGACGCCAACATCTCAAGCGCGCAGTTTTTGGTGGTGAATCTCACGCTTGCCGCACTGTGCATGCTGGTGACAGTCATCGTGTTCCCCGAGAACAAGCTCAACGACCTCATTCAACCCGTTGAAGAGGAGGAAGACGCCGACGGCGTGTCCGTGCGCACGCAGAAGGCCCTGTGGAAGCAGGCGTGCGAAGAGGTTGCCGCCGACGGGCAGCTGACAGCGCGCGAAGCGGAGGTGCTGCTGATGCTGGCGAAGGGCATGAGCGCCCAGCAAATCGCCGATGCGCTGGTCATATCCATCCACACCGTGCGCGCGCACGTGCGCAACATCCACGCAAAGCTTGAAGTCAGCAACCGCGCGCAAATCATCGAGCTCGTGGAGCAGAAGCGCGATGCCATTTGCACGGGCGCGCCAATGGCATAGCACACGAACAAATGTTGCATACATTGTGCACAGCGGGAACGCCCGGCGGGCAGCAGCGCGCACGTGCTACACTTTCACCGAACGAAAAGCCCGAACGCCCAAAGGGAAAGGCAGCCGCATGACCGAAACCACCCAGCCCGTTTTCAAGAACGCCGCGTACACGCAGGAGTACATCGACATCGCGAACAGCCTTGACGGCGACATCGCCGGCCGCCGCGCCGCGCGCGCCTACATGGACGCGTCTACGGCCATCGTGCACCACCAGGTGGTGTCCACCAGCTTCGTGCCGAAGCTCTACGACGCCGCATCGCGCCAGGTCATGCGCGATGTCGTTGAAACCACGCACCGCATCCTGTGCAAGGTCATGCAGCACTACCTCGACGACGCCGAGTACCGCAAGATCTTCGACTACGACCCGCGCCTGGCCGAGCTCATCTTGGTCCCGCGCGGCTACGACGCGCTGCTGCCGTTCGCCCGCTTCGACATCTTCCTAGACGAGAGCACTGGCGACGTGGCGTTTTGCGAGTTCAACGGCGACGGCAGCTCGGGCATGAACGAGAACCGCGAAATCACGCACTCCGTGGAGCAAACGGCCACGTTCAAGGAATTCGCCAAGCGTCACCACGTTGAAGCCTGCGAACTGTTCGATGCTTGGGTTTCCGAGTTCATCAACATCTACAACACGTACGAAGGCCGCGTGGAGCACCCGCGCTTCGCCATCTGCGACTACCTGGAAAACGGCGTCGTGGACGAGTTCCACCTGTTCGCGCAGCGCTTCACCGATGCGGGCTACCCCTGCACCGTGTGCGACGTGCGCGACCTGACCTTCGACGGCGAAGTGCTGCACGACGCGCAAGGCCAGCCCGTGCACGCCATCTGGCGCCGCTGCGTCACGAACGACGTGCTGGAATATTGGGACCAGTCGCAAGCGCTCGTTGAAGCAGTGAAAGCGCAGAAAGTGGCGCTCATCGGCAGCTTCGCCGGCCACATCGTGCACGACAAGCAGATCTTCGAGGCGCTGTTCAACCCTGCCACGCAGGCGTTTTTGACGCCCGAGGAAATCGCGTTCGTGGAGCGCACCGTGCCGCAAACGCGCTACCTCAATGAGCGCGAGGTCGATCTTGACGCCATCCGCGCCGACAAGGACGCCTGGATCATCAAGCCCACCGACGCCTACGGCGCAGCCGATGTATACGCCGGCTGCTTCCAAACGCAGGAGCAATGGGAGCAGATCGTCGCGAAGTTCGCCAACGGGGCCGCCGGGGCGCCCTTCTTGGTGCAGCGCTACATCACGCCGTTCAAAACGCAGATTCTCGTCCCCGACAACGACATCGCGAACCTGTCCGACCAAGAAGTGCAGCGCGAGCCGGTGCTTTACAACAACCTTGAAGGCCTGTACTGCTACAACGGCACGTTCCAGGGCATCTTCAGCCGCCTGGGGCCCTACCCCACCATCTCGAAGCCCATGAAGGGCATCACCTGCGCCACCATCTGGGTGGACTAAGGCCGCTTAAAGCATCATCGCGCAAGAACCGCCTTGCTTCCCGCAAGCGATCAAGGAGCCTTCTTGCGCACATCGCCTAAGGGCGTCCGAACCGCAAACGCTCAACGTACCGAAAGAGCCCTATGCAAGCACTCAACAAACTCGTTGCCATTGGCAGCACGGTCCTGCTTGCCGTCACGCTTATAGCGGCCGGCTTCGCCGCCGTGTCGGTGCCCGACTGGGCCACCGTAGCGCTCTCGCGCGCCTTCTCGGGCTGCGACCAGCCGCTCACGCCGTTTACGCACGGCGAGCTCACGTCTATGGCCGTGGCGGGCAAGCACT
This sequence comes from Senegalimassilia sp., assembly GCF_977052095.1. Taxonomy (NCBI): domain Bacteria; kingdom Bacillati; phylum Actinomycetota; class Coriobacteriia; order Coriobacteriales; family Coriobacteriaceae; genus Senegalimassilia; species Senegalimassilia sp. The sequence continues at coordinate 12,892 of NZ_CDRSTZ010000027.1, read as the reverse complement.
ACACGTTCGACTCGAACAACGCCGATGAGCTGAACGAGGCCATTGCCGCCGCAAACGCCTCAGCCGAGGCCGACGGCCGCGCCACGGTTATAGGGGAAGCAAGCGAAACCCGTCACTTGCCCGCCGACGCCATCAGCCACCTCGACGACGTGTACCGGGTAGTCAGCGTGGCAAAACCGGCGCTGGCGGTTATCGCCGTGCTGTGCGTTGCCGGCCTTGCACACGTCGCCGTGCGCATCAACCGTCGCGTCTTAGGGCGCGTGCTCATCGCCGGCGGCGCGTTCGTGCTTGCAGCGTTTGCCGCACTCGGCATCTGGGCGCTTGTCGACTTCTATGGGCTGTTCGGCGTGTTTCACAGCCTGTTTTTCCAAGCAGGAACGTGGACGTTTTCCATAGACAGCCTGCTTATCACCCTGTATCCAACCGCTTTTTGGATGGGCATGGCGGGCATCTGGCTTGCAGTAACGTCCGGGCTGTCTATACTTGCTGTACTTGTTGGTTTTACGTTAGGACATAAGCAACATGACTGAGAACAAACCGGTGCGCGTTCGCTTCGCACCTTCCCCCACGGGCAAGCTGCACGTCGGCGGCGCCCGCACGGCCATTTACAACTGGGCATTCGCCCGCGCTACGGGCGGCACGTTCATCCTGCGCATCGAGGACACCGACCCCGAGCGCTCCACGGAAGAGAACACGCAGGTCATCCTCAACGCCATGAAGTGGCTTGGCCTTGACTGGGACGAAGGCCCCGAGGTTGGCGGGCAGGCTGGCCCCTACTTCCAGACGCAGCGCTTCGACACGTACGCCGCCGCGCTTGAGCGCCTGAAGGAACGTGGCATGGTGTACCCGTGCTTCTGCACGAAAGAAGAGCTTGACGCCAAGCGCGCCAAGGCCGAAGCCGAGGAAGGCGGCTATGCCGGCTACGACCGCACGTGCCGCAACATCGACCCGGCCGAGGCCGCCCGCCGCATCGAGGCTGACGAGCCGCACGTGTGGCGTCTGAAGGTTCCCACCGACCATGGTCCTATCGAGTTCGAGGACGCCGTCTACGGCCACATGTCCTTCCCCGCCGACGTCATGGACGACATGATCGTCGTGCGCACCGATGGCACGCCCACGTACAACTTCGCCGTGGTGTGCGACGACGCCAATATGGGCATCACGCACGTCATCCGCGGCGACGACCATCTGTCCAACACGCCGCGCCAGATCCTCATCTACGAGGCGCTCGGTTACGACGTGCCCATGTTCGCTCACCTGTCCATGATTCTGGGCGCAGACGGCCATAAGCTGTCCAAGCGCCACGGCGCCGCAAGCGTCGAGGAGTTCCGGGACCGCGGCTTCTTGCCTGACACCATGGTGAACTTCCTGGCGCTGCTCGGCTGGAGCCTTGACGGCGAAACCACGCTCATCGACCGCGAAACGCTGTGCAAGTCCTTCACGCTCGACCGCATAACGAAAAAAGACGCCGTGTTCGACGAAACGAAGCTCGAATGGATGAACGGCCAGTACATCCAGCGCATGGGCGCCGAAGCTTGGGTTGCCGCCGCGCGCCCGTGGCTTGTCGAAGCCGGCGCAACCGAAGCCGACATCGACGCGCGCCCCGAGTGGTACGCCAAGCTGTACCCGCTGGTATCCGAGCGTCTGCAGCGCCTCGACGAGGTGCCGGCGAAACTCGCCTACATGTTCTGGGGCGCCCAAGTTTCCGAGCTCGACGAGAAATCGGTTAAGAAGGTGCTGCTCAAGGAAGGCGCCCGCGCCGACGAGGCCCTGGCGAACTGCCGCGCCATCCTGGCTGACGAATCCCACGCTTGGGAAGCGGCAGGCCTGGAAGCCGCCTGCCGCGAGCTGGGCGACGCCATGGACATGAAGCTGAAGTTCGTGCTGCAGCCGCTGCGCGTAGCCGTGTGCGGCAACATGGTTTCCCCGCCGCTGTTCGAGTCCATCGAGTTGCTGCCCCGCGAAGACGTGCTCGCCCGCATCGACCAGGTAACCGCGCAGGTCTTCGGCGCCTAAGGCTTTACGCAAGAGCAAGCGCCTCGACATCGCAGAAATGTAACAGGAACGCCCGCGACAAACCGCGGGCGTTCCTGCATCAAGCCTACCAGAACCATGTGACACCGTGCTCATTGCCCAACGCCCACCGCAGCGCATCGGCACAAAGGCCTATCCGCATCCGTAAACACGTTCAATCCACCATGTTCCGTTAACAACTTCAGCCACGATGCAGGCCGCGTGCTAAGATAAGCGGCGTCAAACACCGTTAGGAGCACCTCATATGAGCGATTCCGAAAACAAAGAAACCAACCTCAACAACACCTGTCAGCAGGGCAGTCAAACCGCAGGCGAGCAACCGACGACACCCAGCTATCCCGCAAACCAGCCGACATCTTCCAATCCGCAAAACACTGCAGGTGCACCGGCACCGCAACCCTACGCCGCCATTCCGCCTCAACAGCAACCATACGTGGCCGGTCAGGCGCCCCAACAGCCCTATTACGCTGCGCCTCAGAACCCCTACGGCGCCCCGCCAAGCCCCTATGGTGTGCCCGCAGCGCCGCAACAGCCGAAGAAGAAGTGGCCCTGGGTCCTGATTGCCTGCGTGCTGACGTTTTTGCTTGGACTGGGAGGCTGCGTCGGCTGCGCCACCATCAGCATGGTCACCGACTCGCTGCACACCCGCTCCGACTCCATCCATTCCTACGACTACGACGATCCCTACGGGTACGACCCCACAGACGCGCCCGACTCCGACGCATACGGCAGGTTCACGCTCGGCGATATCCAAGACGCCGCCGGCAACCTTCCCAACCAGGTCCAAGACGGCAAGGCAACCGCAGGCGTCTACGTTGTTGGTCGCGATATCGACGCTGGCGAATATTTCCTGCAAGGAAGCCCCTCCGTTGAAAGCGAGTTCTACCTGTTCGACCCCGAAGGATCGGGCACGTTTAGCCTTGATTGCGCCGTGTCTTACACCGGCAACTACTTTGCCGAACTCGAAAACGGCGAGGTCATCGCGTTCATGCCTAAAATCGGCGATGCCCTGATGGTCCCCTCGGACGAGGCCGATTTCCAACCGCAGCAGCCCTATCAAAGCGGTCTGTACCGCGTTGGCACCGACATCCCCGCCGGAACGTACGCGGTCACGGTCAGCCCGAACGCGCCGCACGACGCCTCGCAAGATTACGCCGCATACGTCATGCAGGACCTCGACTTCGACGACGACTCCATCACCGACTCCGTGTACCTGCTACGCGGAAGCACCCAAACCATCACCGTGAACGACGGCGACTGGCTTGAACTGTTCGGAACCGTCGCAACCCCGCCGAACTAGCACAGCAACCCCGGAAAGGACGCCCATGCTTCCTGAAAACCCCACGCTCCAGCAAATCCAAGCTTACTTCGCCAACGACAAATTCGCCACACAAGCCGCTGGTTGCACCATCGTGGAAGGAAGCCGCGGACACGCCGTCTGCGAGATGGTACTAGACGACAAACATCGCAACGCGCAAGGCGGCGTCATGGGAGGCGCCATCTTCACGCTTGCCGACTTCTGCCTAGCCGTTGCCTGCAACATCGACGAGCAACCCACCGTTTCGGTCAGCAACACCATCGAGTTTTTAAGCGGCGCGAAGGGTTCGAAGCTCATAGCCACGTGCGATGCTGACAAATCGGGCCGCAAGCTGGGCTTTTACACCGTCGATGTTGCCGATGACACCGGACGCAAAGTATCACGCATGACCGCAACGTGTTTCCGCTAACGCGCAACAAAACTTTTCGAAATAGGGTCTTGCGCAAAGCTGGCATTGCCGTATAATAGCTTTCGCACCTTGTTCGGGGCCTTAGCTCAGCTGGGAGAGCGCATGGCTGGCAGCCATGAGGTCAGGGGTTCGATCCCCCTAGGCTCCACCAAATTATCAAGCCGCCTGCATGGGCGGCTTTTTTATTGTCAAGGGAAGGGAAACCATGGCTCAGCAAACAACCAGCGCAAGCTCTGCCCGGGACTCGTTCACCTCACGCACCGCCTTTATCATCGCGTGCATCGGTTCGGCCGTCGGCCTGTCCGGCATCTGGCTGTTCCCCTACCGCGTATCGCAGCTTGGCGGCGCGGCATTTCTCATCCCCTACCTCTTCTTCGTGGTGCTGCTTGGCCTCACCGGCGTCGTCGGCGAGATGTCGTTCGGCCGCGCCATGCAAACCGGCCCCATGGGCGCATTCGGCAAAGCGCTGTCCCTGCGCAACGTCCCCCATGCGAGCGCCATCGGCAAGATTATCGGCATCGTACCGGTGCTTGCCGCACTCGGCATCGCCATCGGCTACACCGTGGTGCTCGGCTGGTTTTTGAAATACCTCGTCACCGCAACAACGGGTCAGCTGCTTGTGCAAGACAGCATGGGCGCGTTCTTTGGCGGCATCACCGGCGATTTCGGAAGCGTCGGCTGGCATGCTGCGGCGCTCATCATCACGCTGGCCGTCATGGTGCTGGGCATCTCACGCGGCATCGAGCGTCTGAACAAGGTCATGATGCCCCTGTTCTTCGTGCTGTTCGTGGTCCTGCTTGTGCGCGTTGCGTTCCTGCCCGGCGCGCTTGACGGCTACGCGTACCTGTTCATGCCCCGCTGGGAAGCGCTCGCGAACCCGCAGACGTGGGTATTGGCGCTTGGTCAGGCGTTCTTCGGCCTGTCCCTGGCCGGCGGCGGCACGCTGGTCTACGGCAGCTACCTCAAGAAGGATGTGAACGTGGTGTCCTCGGCGAAAAACGTCGTCGTGTTCAGCACGCTTGCCGCGGTGTTGTCCGCCATGGTAGTGGTTCCCGCAGTGTTCGCCTTCGGCGCCGACACGCAAGCGGGCCCGCCGCTGCTGTTCATCGTGCTGCCCCAGGTCTTCCAGGAAATGCCGTTCGGCAACGTGTTCTGCTTCGTGTTCTTCCTGGCCGTCACGTGCGCCGCCATTACCAGCTTGGTGAACCTGTACGAGCCGCCCATCGAGGCCTTGCAGCAAGAAGCGCACCTGCCGCGCTGGGCAGCGGTCGGCATCGTCGCCGTTGCCTCGTTTGCCGTAGGCGTGTTCATCGAAAACGGCGATGCCGTCAGCGCCTGGATGGACGCCGTCAGCATCTACGCCATCCCACTGGGCGCCCTTATCGCCGCCGTCATGTTCTTCTGGGTATGCCCGAAGAACTTCGCCACGAAACAGGCTCAAATGGGACGTGAGAAGCCTTTAGGAAAATGGTTCGAGGCCATGGGGCGCTATCTGTTCGTGCCGCTCACGGCCATCGTCATCGTGCTCGGCATCGTGTTAGGCGGCATCGGCTAAAACCACCGAATTCGCCTGTGGCCAGCAAGCCCGGAACAGTACAACCCCCAAAACGCCAAAGAGGCGTGCAAGCACTGCCTGCACGCCTCTTTGCTACGTATACCAAACAAAAACCCTGCAGCGCGCCTACTCTCTACACCGAGAAGCGTATAGCAGCCCCGCCAGCAGAGAGCCAAGTCCACGCCTCATGCGAAAGCAATGCGCCAAAAATCAATAGCCGCGCAAGTTCAAGAACCCCTTGACGCGACTCACACACGCAAAAGCAGCGCGCGCAAAAACTCCAACGCCTTCCAGCAGCTACTTGCCTTCGGCGAAGAAGCGCTCCGCGATGCGAGCCGATTCCGCAGCGTCCTTCGCGTAGAAGTCCGCGCCGATCTGCTCGGCGTAATCGGACGTCAGCACAGCGCCCCCCACGAACACCTTGCATTCCGGCACACGCTCGTGCAGAAGCGTCACGGTCTCCTCCATGGCGCGAACGGTGGTGGTCATAAGCGCCGATAGGCCCACAAGCCTGATGCGCTGCTCCTGCACCACGCGCACCACTTCTTCGGGGTCCACATCGCGCCCCAGGTCAACCACCTGGAACCCGTAGTTTTCCAGCAACATCTTGACGATGTTCTTGCCGATGTCGTGGATGTCGCCCTTCACCGTGGCCACGGCAATGATGTTTGCAGGGCCCTCATCGCCCGCCGCATCGCCCACGTGCGCTTTCACCACGTCGAAGCCGGCTTTCACCGCCTCCGCCGATGCCATCAACTGCGGCAGGAAAAACACGCCTTTGTCGAACTTCTCACCCACCACGTCAAGCGCCGGCACGAACACGCCGTTCACCAGGTCAAGCGGGTCGTGATTGACCAGCAGCGCCTCGGTAGCCTCGGGCATAGGAGCCTTGCGCCCCGTCATGATCAAGTGCACCATAGCCGCCACATCGTCGGCAGCGTCGCTAAGCGTTTCGGGAATGGCGATGGGGCACTCCCCCGCATCCGCACCAGCCTGGCCAGCGTCCTTACCACCATCAGCCGGCGCACCAGCCGAACCAGCCGGAACATCGTACGGATCATTGCCGCCCGCATAACGTTCGATGAACTCCACGGCGCCAGCGTCCTGGCAATTCAGCACGCGGAACGTATTCACCGTGTCAACGTAGCGCTTAGCCTTCGGGTTCAGAATCGGCATATCAAGACCACAGCCGAAAGCGGCAGCCAAAAACGTCGCATTCACCATGTTGCGCTGCGGCAAGCCGAAGCTGATGTTCGAAACGCCCAGCACGGTGCGCACGCCCAAGCGTTCCTTCACCATCGTGATGGCGCGCAAAATCTCAAGCGCCTCGGACTGGTTCGTTGCGCACGCCATGGTCAAGCAGTCGATAACCACATCGGTGCGCGGAATGCCATACGCGTCCGTTTCCGCAACGATGCGCTCAGCAACCGCATAGCGCCCCTCGGCCGTTGGCGGGATGCCGCCTTCGTCCAAGGCAAGCCCAATCACCGCGCAGCCGTACTTCTTCACAATCGGCAGTACCGCATCCAAGCTTTCGCGCTTGCCGTTCACGCTGTTGATAAGCGGCTTGCCGGCATAACCGCGCACCGCCGCCTCAACCGCAACCGGGTCAGACGAATCCACCACCAGCGGCAGCGTAACCGTAGCGGCAAGCTTGTCAACGGCGGCCGCAAGCACAGCGGGCTCATCAAGCTCGGGTAGGCCCACGTTCACGTCAAGCACATCGGCGCCGCATTCCTGCTGCGAAACCGCCTCACCCACAATGTAGTCCAAATCGCCCGCACGCAAAGCCGCCTTCAACTTCGGCTTGCCCGTAGGGTTGATGCGCTCGCCGATCACGGCGATGCGCGGAACGCCCACGGGAAGCACAACAGCCTCCTGAGCGCTGCACAGCACGCATGCAGGCTGATACGGACGCGCTGCAGGTTCGCGGCGCTCGTCAGCCATTTGACGCAGCAAACGCGTATAAGCCGGCGACGTGCCGCAGCACCCGCCGACAATGCTCGCGCCGGCATCCATCATATCGGCCATAGCGGCCGCAAAATCTTCCGGAGAAACATCGAACACGGTCACGCCGTCCTCAACATGCGGCAAGCCGGCATTCGGCTGAACCATAAGCGGACAGCGAACGCGCGCAGCCATATCTTGCGCCGCACCCAGCAGCTCGGCCGGGCCAAGCGAGCAGTTCAAGCCCACGGCGTGCGCGCCCATGCTCGACAGCACCTCGGCGGCAACGGCCGGAGACGTGCCCAAAAACGTACGGCCGTCTTCGCCGAACGTCATAGTCACCAACACCGGCAGGTCGCAGTGCTCCTGCGCCGCCAAAAGCGCGGCCTTCGCCTCGCGCAAGTCGGCCATCGTCTCGATGAGCACCACATCGCAGCCGGCAGCAGCCACCGCTTCAACCTGCTCGGCGAACACGTCGTAGGCCTCCTGAAACGACATAGTGCCCATCGGCTCGAGCAGCGCACCCGTCGGCCCGATATCGCCGGCAACATAGGGCGCCCCAGCGGCACGAGCGCACGCGGCGGCAGCCGCATACACATCGGCAACGGAGGCAACACCCTCAAGCTTCAACCGGTTTGCACCGAACGTGTTCGTGGTGATCACCTCAGCCCCAGCTTCGACGTAAGCCGCATGGATAGCGGTAATGTCGTCAGGGTGAGAAAAGTTCAGCAGCTCGGGAAGCTCGCCCGCCTCGGCAAGCCCGCGCTCCTGCATCTGCGTGCCCATCGCGCCGTCGATGACCAGATAATCCAGGCCCAGCAACGCGCGTCGAAGGTGCTCATCGGCCACTCGCACACCCGACAGGTCGGGAACCGGCAGCCGCTTCGCCTCATCAAGCCCACGCAAGGCGCCGCGTGCGGCGCCGTCGACAGTTTCGTTAGCCATGGCAGGTAACCCCTCGTTTCCTCAATTCGCAGCAGCCTTTCAGCTGGCACACGCCGCACGCGCTTCGGACCTCAGCGCCCGCATCCACCTTATCGAACAAGCCCACAACGGCCGTCACGCTTTTCACCGGCACCAGCATGTTCGTTGCCGTAAGCGTTACACCAAGCTTGCGCGTGGCGTCAAGCGCCTTCAAAAACGCCGGCTGCACGTCAAGCGGCAAGTCTCCGTATCCCGGGCTGAAACGCCAATTCGTATGCAAGCCAAGCTCATGAGCCGCCGCAACGATATATCCCTCTACTGCGTTCGCGCAAGCCTCAACCAAGGCCGAAGCGCAAGCGCCGTACATCACACCGTCAGCCGCGCTCAGCGCAGCGTGCTTGCGCATCTCCCGCTCGCTCGCAGCCCCCAGCGTGCACGCCATCAACGCTACCTTGCGCGCCCCACGCAGATGAACTGCAATGCTTTCGCCCTTCAGCAGCACCGGGCAATCGCGCAGCGCAACCACCGGCTCGGCGCCATCCCAGCAACACCGCCGCTCATCGATGTCGTACAGCTCCCAAGCATATACCGGCTCAATCGTCGTCTCGCACGCATGCGCCAGCTCGTGAAAACGGGCCAGCAAGGTTTCATCAACCTGCTGGCCCGCGTAGCCCAAATATCCTAATGCCTCATCGCGATTCAACCGCACGCCGCTTCCCCGGCTTGCGGCGAGGCGGCCATAGCGAACCATTATCGCACCAACGCCACCTTCAACGCGCACATGGCAGCACGCGCAATCTCAGGGTTGTTCATCGTGTACACATGCAGGCCGTCAACGCCGTGCTCCTGCAGGTCCGTCAACTGGCGACACGCGTATTCGATGCCCGCCTGGCGCAAACTTGCCGGATCGTTCTCGTAACGGGCCAGCAGCTTGATGATGGGGCTTGGCAGCGAAGCGCCGCACATGAACACCATGCGCGAAATCTGAGCCTTGCTCATGAACGGCATGATGCCCGCCGTGATAGGCTTCGTGATGCCTGCCGCCTCCGCCTGCTCGCGGAAACGGTAGAAGTACTCGTTGTCGAAGAACAGCTGCGACACGAAAAACTCCGCGCCCGCATCTTCCTTCTGCTTGAGATGCTCAACGTTGAGGCGCATGCTATCGCAGTCGATATGGCCTTCCGGATACGCCGCCGCACCCACGCAGAAGCCGGCCTCGGTCAGGCGAGGAACCAGATCCTTCGCAAGCTTGAAATCGCCCGGCTTATAGCCTTCGGGCAAGTCGCCGCGCAAGGCCAGCACGTTGCGGATGCCGCGCCCTTTCATGTCGGACGCAGCAGCCGCGATGGACTCCTCGGAAGCACCCGCGCACGTCAGATGCGCAATCGTAGGCACGGAAAAGTCATCCTGAATCATGGCGGCAATCTCAGCGGTTGCCTGCTTGTTCCCGCTTCCACCAGCCGAATACGTTACGCTGATGAAGCTGGGGTCAAGCTTCGCAAGCTCTTCGGCCATGCTGCGTGCCGACTCCATGCTCAGCTCGCCCTTCGGCGGGAAAATCTCGAACGAGATAGGTTGGGTGCCCGCGTTGCGAGCTTGTGTGAAGATGTTTGCAATAGTATTCATAATGCGCTTAATTATAGTGCGTTGCTTCCATTCGTCATCGAGAAAACTCTGTACTCGGTTGCATGTTTTTCCGAATGCAGCTTATCTGCCATCGCGAACGCTCGGCAGTTCGAACACGTTCACGCAATCCCCTGTTTCCGCTTGTCGAAACGCACTGAAGCACACGAGCGTGCGCCACAACTCGGCCTGACGTGTCCGTATGGCCTCCCTGCGCCCAGCTTCCTGCTCCGTTATCCGGCGGCGCGATCCGCCGCGTGTATCAAGTTGGCGGCACACCCGCTCGCACAGCTGCACGTATGACCCGAATTCGTACACCTGCGACGGCGTCACCGCCATGCACGCGCGCATCGCACGCTTGCGCCCGCCAGCGCAACCGCTTCCCTTTTGCGCGTTGTCGTCACATGCATCCAACACCACCATGGACACCGGCCCCCTTCCGCAACCCGATTCCTTCATCTCAATAGCCACGCTGTTTCTTGTCGAGACGCCTGCACGTCCAAAGGACGCAAGATCGCCGTTTTCCGCCGATCGCTGCAGCACAACGTCTCCTGCACCGAATCCGCCAAGGCACGCCGGCAGGCTCAACCCCATAGCCAAGGCCGATTCCGTTGGACTTGCCGACCCCTCGCGAACATACGACAACGCTCGCCGGGCCTTAGCACACCCATACGAGCCCTCCGTTTTCCGCAGATAAGCGCCAATGCGGGACACCGTCGTCAACGGCGCATCATCGCCTTCCCGAATGGCAATGCCGCCATCAACCTGCCCGTCAACGCGATACGACGAGCACAGCGCATAGCCAACGTACACGGCCTCAAGCAGCGAATGCTTGGCCGCGATTTGTCGAAACACCAGCTCCGGAGATGCCGCATAGACGCCGCCAAGCCCCGAAACATCCACACGGACAAAAGACCCCGAAGGATACGCAAGCCCCGACAGATGCGCTTTCACGCTGCTGGAATCTAGCCTGCCGCTCGACCTGCATACCAGCACCTCAAGCGGGTCAACGCCCAGCCGAAGCTCCGAAGCAAGCACTCTGCACTGCGCCATCGAAGGAGAGGACAGCGGCAACACGCGACCCGTGCTAGCCCGCCCCGCAATGCGAGGATTCCGATTCCTCACCAACCAGCGAAACGCCGTATCGTGCGACAAGCACACATTCATCATCCCCATATGCACCCGCTTCCCGTAAGACGAACCCATTGCCTATGAAGAAGCATGGCATACAAACCTTGCAGACCATATACCGATATAAGCGGCGAAAACACGCGAGACCTTGCAGATATTACTACCGATGCGTACACAGACCTTTACGCATACGCACGAAGTGTCTTGACCTAGCACACGCTGGTCCTTAAGCAACCGAACGCAGCTGATTAAACAGGCATACGCAGATAATTACCTGAACAGCGTAAACATACGCAGAATCTTGAGCAGGCGTGCACAGACTACCGAACAGGCGCCGCTCACAATTGATTCAGCAGCTCAAACACGCCCAAAAAATCGCGCCGAGCAAATTGAGCCGCCGCACTAACAAACCAGGCAACAACCACTTCAATCCCTTTCAACGCGAAAATCGACAAGTAAGAAAATTCTATCGATGCAATTCTCGGTAACCGCCTTAAACCGACTATACTGGACATGCTGAATCAGATTGCAAACACACCACAACAGGAGAACGCATCATGGCAGTCGAGCACAGTCAGGACAAACGGCAACTAGCCGCATGGGTAGACCGACAGTTAGCAGAAACGGTTGACAGCGTAGCCACAAAACGAGGAATCACCCGCACCGCCGCTATCACCGAAGCCCTGCAACGCTACGTCGAAGAAGAAACCAGCGTAGCCCTCCAGCTGTCAGGATTCGCCGAAAAACTTGACGCAATTCTTGAGCAAAACGAAAAGATGCAGCAAGAGCTCGAAGAGATCAAGCAGCAAAAGCCGAAGGCTCGCAAAACGAAAAGCGCTGCCACGACGCCCGCCGTTCCCCAAACGCCGTCGCTGTTCTAGCCCGCAAGAGGTGCGCACGTGACCATCTACATCACCGGCGACATACACGCGTCTTACGACATCGAAAAGCTTTCAAGCTCCCACTTCGACGCAACCGGCCTGACAAAGGACGACTGCGTCATCATATGCGGGGACTTCGGACTAGTATGGAACAACTCGACCAGCGAGCAATACTGGCTCAGATGGCTTGACGCCAAGCCCTTCACAACACTATTCGTAGACGGCAATCATGAAGGCTTCCATGCATTGAACAACCTTCCAACATGCACGTGGCGCGGCGGAATAGCACAAAAAGTCAATGACAGCGTCTACCACCTCATGCGAGGCGAGCTATACGATTTGGACGGGATCACCCTATTCGCAATGGGCGGAGCCGCATCCAGCGCCTACGACAAGGAAACGCGCACTAAAGGAATAGGCTGGTTCCCTGAAGAAATCCCTACACAAGCAGAGCGCGAGCACGCCATAGAAACGCTCGAAAACGCAAATTGGAACGTCGATATCGTTATAACGCACTGCGCTCCCACCTCATGCGAGGAAAGCATTGCAGCCGTTACCAACCGCCTAGAACTTCATCCCATGGACGAGTACACCAATTGGCTTGAAACCATACGCCAAAAAGCCACGTACAGCCAATGGTTCTGCGGCCACTATCACATCGACGCTCAGCTGACAAACAACATCACCGCACTCTACAACAAGATTGCCAAGCTAGAAATCCCCGCCGAAATAGGCCAAACCCAAGAATCCGCTCAGGACGCACTCAACAACGCCACGATAACGTACAAAATCATCGAGAAGAAACAAGTGGTCATCGAACCAAACGACCCATTCGAAGACCTCGAAGAAGATCCCGAATAGCAAGATCAACTACTCTAGCGATACCCGTCCCAAAACGCGGAAGAGGGCCGCATGCGCGGAGTTGCCCCTAAACATATAAAGATTCCGCGCACAGGAAGCCCGCCAAGCGCGGAAGGGGCCCGCGCGCAGCATCCCCCCGAGCGCGGAAGGGGCCCGCGCGCACATACCCATAACGCAGAAGGGCCCGCGGGGGGACCGGATCCCCCCGC
>NZ_CDRSTZ010000026.1:0-25147 GCF_977052095.1 Senegalimassilia sp. | reverse complement strand
TTTTCGCCGTCGCGCCCACCTTTGTAGCCGCGGTTGTCGCGACGGTCGTCGCGCCCGCGGAAATCGCGCTTCTCGCCGTCGTTGCCGCGCCAATTGCCGCGGCCGCCCTCGCGACGCTGGCCGCCGTTGCGGTCGTCGCGTCGACCATAGCCGCCTTCGCGCTTGCCGCCATTGCCGCCCTTGTAGCCGCCGCGATCGTTACCGCCGCGACGATAGTTGCCGTTGCCGCCTTCGCGTCGCTGGTGCGACGCCCCTTCGTTGTTGTGCTGATCAGCCACGAGGGCCCTCCCAAATCTTGGTATCGTCCTTTATTCCTTGGATGCCGGCGGCAAACGCCTTGGCCGCCATGGCCTGCTTGCCGTTCGGCTTAATCTCCAAAAGCTCCACTGCCCCGTCGGTGCACCCGATGAACAGGCGCTTTCCCGCGAAGCGAACCTGCCCGGGCACCATGCCCGCCGAAAGCTTCGCCGATTGCTCGTCGGCGACCGCCGGGCGCGCCGACAGCACGGTGACGGGCTTGTCGGCCACCACGGCATGCGCCGGGTGCGCATCGCTTGACGCGCGCACCTTCGCGCACGCCAGCCACACGTCGTCGTCAGGGAACAGGTCAAGCTCGCCCTTCTCGATCTTATGGGCATACGTCACGCGCGCCTCTTCCTGCGCCGTCCACCGGATGCAACCGGCCTCAAGCTGCGACAGCGCCGTAAGCAGTGCATGCGCGCCCAGATCGGCAAGCTGGTCGGTGAGAAGCGCCGCGTTCTTGTCGGCCACGTCGATGGACCGGCACACGCAGTAATCGCCCGTGTCAAGGCCTTCCTCCATGCGCATGATGCACACGCCGGCCTCTTCGTCGCCGGCAAGGATGGCGCGCTCGACGGGCGCGGCGCCGCGCCAGCGCGGCAGCAGCGAAGCGTGCACGTTCAGGCAGCCAAAACGTGGAATGGCAAGCACCTCGGCGGGCAGCAGCATGCCGTACGCGGCAACGCACACCACGTCGGGCTCAAGCGCCGCCAGCGCAGCCTGCTCATCGGCGTCGCGCAACGTGCGCGGGCAGCGCACGGGAATGCCGCGGCGCTCGGCCTCGGCCTTCACCGGGCTTGCCACCAACTGCTTGCCGCGACCGCGCACGGCATCGGGGCGCGTGTACACTGCCACCACGTCATGCTGGCTGGCAAGCTCGGCCAAAATGGACGCCGAAAACTCCGGCGTGCCCATGAAAACTACGCGCATAACCTATCCTTCCACGGAAGTTTCCCCAGGTCGCGCACCGGCGGCCAAAGCCACCTCATACTCCTGCAGAGCTTTAAGGCGAGCCGTAGGTTCGCAGCGCTCGAACATGGTGACGCCATCAAGATGGTCGGTCTCATGCTGCAGGCAGCGGCCCAAAAGCCCGTCGCCCTCGATCTCCCACAGCTGTCCGTCCAGGTCGTAGTAGCGGCAGCGCGCAAACGGCGGACGGGCGATGGGAACGGAGATGCCGGGAATGGAAAGGCAGCCCTCCTCTTCCTCAACGGGGTCGCCTTCGCGTGCGACGATGACGGGGTTGAGCATGACGATGGGGTTGCGCTGCCCGTCTTCTTGGTCGCAATCGATGACGACCATGCGCTTGAGCACGCCCACCTGCGGGGCAGCCAGGCCGCAACCGGCGTTTTTGTACATGACGTGCGCCATTTGCTTCGCTAGGCGCTTAAGACTTTTGTCCTTGAAATCGCAGGGCTCGCATACCGTGTTCAGCAGCGGATCGGGCGATTGCACGATTGACAGCATATGCATATCCTTTTGCGGGTGTCTAGGTTCAAAGGGCACATGCCGCGCCCCATTTCAACCTTTGTATTGTGGCACGGCAAGCCCGCCGCCACACCGTGCGCGAGCAAACATCCACAAAACCCCTGCTGAGTACGAATAGCGAACACGCCGATGGGCGCGCGCATCACGAAGCAGATGCCACTCCTTGCGCGTGCGTTTGGCGAAGGTTCACCACCTGCTGCTGCAAAGCCGCAACGGATTCGAACAGGAGTTTATATGTTTCCGGATCGTTTTGCGCTGCAGGCATTTGCGCGCGATAGGCCGCGATCGTGTCTTCCATATCGCCGATGACCAGCTCTTCGGAAAGAAACACGACAAGCTGGGCAGGGTCGGACGCATCAGGCACGCCGCGGGAAAGCAAGTTGCCGGCGCGCGCATCCGCAAGCGTTGCCGCGCCCACGATCTGGGCCGGAGAAGCGCCCGGATTATCGGAAAGCGTTTGCAACATGGAAGCGGAAACCGTGGCGCACAGCGAATCGTGCCACTGCGTGGACGCAAGCGTGTCGGCGTGCGCAAGCGCCAGGTCAGGACGCGCAGCACACAGCGCCAGCAATTGCCGCTCGAACTTGCGACGGTTCACCTCGGCCTGCGGGAGACGCCGCCGCGGGGCCTGCGGCTGCTGAGCGGCGGTCTGAGCAGACCCGGGCGCATCCTCATCAAACGTACGCGGCGGCTTAAGCGCGGCAAGCTGTGCCATGACGTCATCCTCGCGGGCGCGCGTAACGCTGGCAATCTGACGTGCGTAGTCCTTCGCCAACAGCGAGTCCTTGATGGGCGCAAGCACCGAAAGCGCATCGGAAAGCGCCCCGGCGCGGCCCTCGGCGCGCGCGAGGTCCCACTTCGCCAATCTGCGGTCGATGCCGTACTTCAGCAGCGGCTGCGCGGAGTCGATGAGCGCCTTAAGCTCGTCGGCGCCGTGCGCGGTCAGAAACTCCGCGGGGTCAAGGTTGTCGGGCAGCGTGACGGCGAACAGGTCGATGCGCGAGGCGCCGGCCTCGGGCGTCATGGTGGCGTCGATGAATTGCAGCGCGCGGTCGGCTGCACGCTGACCTGCGGCGTCGCCATCGAACAGGTACACGATGCGATTGCGCGCATGGCGCGACAGCACGCGGATGTGCTGACGCGTCAGCGACGTTCCCAGCGTTGCCACAGCGTTGGTGACGCCCGCCTCGTGCATGGCGATGACGTCGGTATAACCTTCCGACACCACGGCCACACCGGTAGACGCCATGGTGGCCTTCGCCTTGTCGAGCGCATAGAGCATGCGCCCCTTGTGGAACAGCGGCGTTTCCTGGCTGTTCAGGTACTTCGGCTCGCCGGTGCCGATGACGCGCCCGCCGAACGCCACGCATTCGCCCTGCTCGTCGTGGATGGGAAACATCACGCGGTTGTAGAACCTGTCGCGCAGCTTCCTGTCGCCCTGCCCCACCAGCGCCACGTTCGCCTGAATCATCTCTTCGGGCTTGAACCCCATAGCGGCAAGATGGCGAACCAGCTCGCCACGGCCAGGTGCGAAGCCCAGCTGCCACTTGTTCGGGATGTCGCCGCCCAGCCCACGCCCGGAAAGGTACGTGCGCGCCGCGTCGGCCTGAGGCGAGTTGCCGCGCATAAGCTGGTTGTGGTAGAACGCCGCCGTTTCCGCGCACACCGCGCGCAGGCGGGCCTTCTGCCCCTGTCCCATGCCGTGGCCGGCGCGCGCCGCGTCGTCGGCGATGTCGATGTGGGCGCGTTCGGCCAGGTAGCGCACGGCTTCAGGAAACGTGACGTCCTGCGACTTCATGATGTAGGCAAACACGTCGCCGCCCTCGCCGCAGCCAAAGCAGTGCCACAACTGCAGTGCGGGATCGATTTTGCACGACGGCGTTTTCTCGTTGTGGAACGGGCAGCACAGCCAGAAGTCGCGGCCGCGTTGCTTGACCGGCGACCGTTCTCCCATGATGGTGACCAGGTCGCTTGCCTCGCGTACCTTCTGGATGTCCTCGTCGCTGATTGCCATATGCGTGCGTGTCTCCTCAACCGTGCTTGCCGCCAAGCCGCGCCGTAGCTTAAAGCATGCCGGTGCGGCGGAAAATGTTCGCAGCAAGTATACCGCACAGAACCGATGTTCCCCTTCATGGGCTACAATAGCTGCGAAACATCCAAGGCATGGAAAGGATTACCATGACCGAACCGGGCTACTTGGCGCTTGACCCTGAAATCGCGCAGGCCATCGAAGACGATCGCCGCAACGGGCGGCTGCATCCGCAGCGTTTTCGCGATGAAGACGTGGTGCGGCGCGAGCGCAACCCTCATGACGACGCCACGTTGCTGCGAAGTGCCTTCTCGCGCGACATCGACAAGATCGTCAACATTCCCGCTTACAACCGCTACGCCGGCAAAACGCAGGTGTTCAGCCTGGTGGAAAACGACGACATCTGCCGCCGAGGCCTGCATGTGCAGCTGGTCAGCCGCATCGCGCGCAACATCGGACGGTTGCTGGGGCTGAACTGCGAGCTGATCGAGGCCATCGCGCTGGGGCACGACCTGGGCCACACACCGTTCGGCCATGCCGGCGAGCGCTTCCTGTCGAAGTGCTACCACGAGCGCACCGGGCGCTATTTCAACCACAACGTGCATTCCGTGCGCGTCATGGACGTGCTGTATCGCCGTAACGTCAGCCTGCAGGTGCTCGACGGCGCGCTGTGCCACAACGGCGAATTCGCGCAGCAGGTGTTAAGGCGCGGGGAAACTTCCACGTTCGAACAGCTTGATGCGAACGTGGAAGCGTGTGCAAGCGACGAGGCCGTCATCAAGACGCTGCGCCCGTCGACGCTTGAGGGATGCGTGGTCAGGCTGTCCGATATGATTGCCTACCTGGGAAAAGACCGCGACGATGCCGTTGCCATGGGCGTGCTTGAGGGGCTGGACGGGTTCGACACCCGCATCATCGGGCGCGACAACGCGCGCATCATCAACAACCTTACCGTCGACGTGATCAACAACAGCTACGGCCACAGCCAGATTCGCATGAGCGAGGCCGCGTTCGAAGACGTCAAGCTTGCGAAGCGGCAGAACTACGAGCGCATCTACAACACCGAGGGGTGGCGCGCGGGCAGCGGCAACGTGGTGAGCGAGATGTTCGAGGAAATGTACGAGCGCCTGCTTTCCGACGTGATTGCCGGTGATGAGCGGTCACCGGTGTACCTCCATCACGCCAAGAAGCTTGCTACGCGGTCGCGCAGCATCGATGCGCGCGAATATATGGCGAACACAGAGCCGAACCAGATCGTGGTCGACTATCTGGCATCCATGACCGACCGCTACTTCATGGCGCTGTACCGCCACCTGTTCCCCGAAAGCAAACAGCACATCATCGCCGAAGGCTACTGCGCCGACCTCTAGCCAAAGTCAACCTGACAAACGACGTGTCCCTTTGTCAGGTTTTTTTGGGACAAAGGGACAGTCCCTTTGCCCCGGTTTTCGCAACCGAAACGTAACGAACCCCCGAACTGAAAGCGAGAAGCACCCATGAAATTCGTTATTGCATCCGATCTGCACGGAGCTGCGCCTGCCGTGCGCAAGTTGGTAGAGCGCATCGAAGCGGAATCGCCCGACCACGTGCTGCTGCTTGGCGACCTTCTGTACCACGGGCCGCGCAACGACCTTCCGGAAGGTTACGCGCCCAAAGAGGTGCTGGCCATGCTCAACGCCATGGCCAGCCGCATCATCGCCGTACGCGGCAACTGCGATGCAGAAGTCGACCAGATGGTGCTCGACTTCCCCTGCATGGCCGATTGCGCGCAAGTCTTCGCCGACGGGCATCTGCTGCACCTCACGCACGGACACCTGCCCGGCAACAACCCCGACAACGCCCCCACCCTGCCCGCAGGCTCGGCGCTGCTGACGGGCCATACACACGTGAAGCGACTGGAAGAGGTTAACGGCATCTTGTTCGTGAACCCCGGCAGCACCTCCATCCCCAAAGACGGCTCCGCCAGCTACGCTGTGTTTGAGGACGAGATGTTTACCTTGAAAACGATGGAAGGGGAAACGTTGAAAGAAGGCAGCTGGGGGCAGCAATAGAGATTCGCGCTGCCCTGCCCCTACGACAATCTGCCGCGCTCCACCGTGTAGGTTACGTCGCAGATGGCGGCGGTTGAGGCTCGGTGGCTTACCAGTACCACGGTGCGGCCCTCGCGGCTTTCGGACAGGGCGCGCAGCACGGCAGCTTCGTTGAGGCTGTCAAGGTTGCTGGTCGGCTCGTCAAGCAGCACGAACGGCGCATCGTGCAAGAACATGCGCGCCAGGCCGATGCGCTGACGCTCGCCTCCCGACAGCGTGTCACCAAGCTCGCCCACGGGCGTGTCCAGCCCCTGCGGCAAGCGCTCGATCAGCGAAGTCAACGCCGCCTTGCGACATGCCCCTTTAAGCTGCTCGGCCGTGGCATCTGGACGCGCCAGCAGGATGTTCTCGCCCACGGTGCCTGCAAACAGGTGAGTCTCCTGCGTCATGTAGCCCTCAAGCGACCGCAGGTTGTCGGTGTTCACGCGGCGGATATCGCACCCCGAAACGTCGATGACGCCACGCGTGGTATCCCAAAAGCGCATGAACAGCTTGCACAGCGTAGACTTGCCCGAACCGCTCTTGCCCGCCAAGTGCACGATAGACCCGGGCTCAATGTCCAGGTTCACGTCCTTGAGCACGGGCACCTCGCCATACGAGAAGTCGACGCGCTTGGCAGCCGCGCCCGTGAACGCAACCAGGTCCTGGCCCTCGGAAACTTCCTTCGTTTGCGGCTGCTCGTCAAGCAGGTCAAGCACGCGCGCACCGCTGGCAAGCGTCTGCTGCAGCGTGGAACCCAGGTTCGCCACGGCAATAACCGGGCCGAACGACGACATAAGCGCCGCAATTGCCACGAAAGCCTGGCCAGCGTCAACAACGCCGCTGCCGCACAGCGCGCCCGCCAGCATCACCATGGCCACGTCAAGCGCCAGCACCAAGCCGTTCGTGGCCGCCATGGCCCGCGCCGCGCGGCTTTTCAGACGCCGTTCAACGCCTGAAAACGCCGCCATGCGCTCGTCAAGTTCCGCGGAGCGCTCGGGCGTGCGCCCGAACTGCAGCGTTTCGCGCAAACCGCGCAGGCTGTCAAGCACGAAGGCGTTCATGGAGCCCAGCGCATCGCGCAGCGCGCGCCCGTCGCGGCCCGCCGCTTTCGAAGCAACCCACGGAGCCGCGATGCCCACCAGCGCATACGCGACGAATGCCGCCAGTCCCAGCTGCCACGCCATAGAGCCGATGAACGCCACCATAATGGCCGACACGATGATCGCGATAAGCGCCGGAGAAAGCGTATGTGCGTAGAACACTTCCAGCAGCTCAACATCGGACGTGACCAGCGACACCAAATCGCCCTTCGAACGCCCTTCAAGCTTCGCAGGCGCCATCGTACGCAGCTTGCCAAACACATGGTCGCGCACCAGCGCCAAAATCTTGAACGCCAGATAGTGGTTGCACATCTGCTCGCCGTAATGCAGCGGGCCGCGCACCACGCCGCATACCGCGATAAGAGCGATGGCAACCCCCAGTTCCCACGTTTCCGTGAAGCCGGCGATGCCCACCATGGCCTGCGCGCCGATAACCGTCAGGAAAATGGCCGCCAAGAACCCGACCACGCCAAGCGCCACCGCCACCACCATCACGGGCACCAGCGGGCGCACCAGCTTCACCAGGCGCATCATGATCGAGAAGTTCGAGCGATGCCGCACGGGCGCCGCTTCAGGCACAGTCGCCACAGGCTCGTCGTTCGAAGGCGCCGCATATGCTGCAGCGCCGGAAACCGCAGCACTGCGCTGCTCGGCCTGCGCCGCGAAGCGTTCAAGCTCGGCCTGCTGGTTCCACAGCTTCGAGTACGCACCGTCTTCGCGCACACGCAGCTGCTCGTGGGTGCCGTGCTCGGCAACGCGCCCGCCGGAAAGCACGTAGATGCAGTCGGCGGCCGCAACGGCGGCCAAGCGGTGAGAGATCATGATGACCGTGCGCGTTTGCGCCAGCTCATGGATAACGCCGATGATGGCCTCTTCGCTTTCGGCATCCACGTTCGACGTGGCCTCGTCGAAGATGTAGATGGGCGTATCGTGCAGAAGCGCGCGGGCCAAGGCCAAACGCTGGCGCTGCCCGCCGGAAAGGTTGTTGCCCTGCTCGCTAACCGGCGCGTCAAGCCCGCCCGAAGCGCGCACGAAACCGTCGATGCGGCAACGCGAAAGCACCGCCCACAGCTGATCGTCGGTTGCCTGCGGGTCGGCCATCAGCAAATTCGAGCGCACGGTGCCCGAGAACAGGTAGCTGGAAAACGGCACTACCGTTACCGTTTGCGCCACCGACGCGCGCGAAACCTCGGCAAGCGGAATGCCGCCGAGCTCCACGCTGCCCGTATACCCGGCGTTGCGGCCGCACAGGATGCCGGCAAGCGTCGACTTGCCCGAACCGCTTTCGCCCACGATGCCCGTAAAGCTGCCCGCCGGCGCGTCGAAATCGACGCCCGAAAGCACCGTGCGCTGCCCGTCGTAGGAATACGACACGCCGCGCACCGACACGCCCGCGTGGGCGGAGTCGACCGAGCGCGTGCCCTGGCGCGGCTCTTCGGCGTCAAGAATGGCGAACATCTTATCGGCCGCCGCCATGCCGTTCATAGCCGTATGGAAAAACGACCCGAGCATGCGCATGGGAATGAAGAACTCGGCCGACAGGAACACGACGGCAAACGCGGCGAAAAACGGGACGTTGCCCGCAGCATACTGCATCAGCGCAGCGATGATGCCCACGGCTGCGCCGCCGTACGCGAAGATGTCCATGATGGTAACGGAATTCAGCTGCATGGTAAGCAACCGCATGGTTGCCTTGCGAAACGTTTCCGCCTCGGCATTCATCTGCTGATGCAGCTGCTCGTCGGCGCGGTAAATCTTCAGCGTGGTCAGGCCCTGCAGGTTCTCCAGAAACGCGCCGCCCAAATCGGTGTAGGCGCCCCAGTACTTGCCCATCACGCGCTTGGCGATCTTCTGAACAGCCACGATGGAGATGGGGATAAGCGGCACGCACACCAGCAGCGCCACGGCTGCCGGCAGGCACAACGGTGCCAGGCACGCGAACAGGGTCAGCGGCGCCAACACCGCATAGAACAGCTGCGGCAGATACTGGCCGAAATAGCTTTCCAGCTGCTCGCAGCCTTCGACGCTGACCTGCACCGCTTCGCTGGTGGCGATATGCTCGGAGTACGACGGCCCCATGCGCACCAGCTTGTCGTACACCTTGCGACGCACGGTGCGCTTCGCCGTCATGGACGCGGCCAGGCCCATGCGCTGCGCCGCCGACAAGCACACCATGCGCACCACGATTGCCGCCACGCCGGCGCACCCCAGCGTCAAAAGCCACTGGCCTGACGCGCTGCCGCCCATCAGTTGCTCGATGAACAGGCCGATGGTCACCATGATGGCAATGTTGGCCACCAGCGCTATCCACTGCGCAAGCACGTCGCACGCAATGTACTTCATGGCCTGAGGCACCATGGCCGTCAAACGTTTGCTGAACAAAGGACTTCCTTTCAAAACCAAACCGCACGCGCAAATCGCGTAACAAAGGTTACGTTTTAAGGAAATCCTAGCATGAAGCCCCATCGACAACCGTGGGAAACCATGAGAAAAAACACTTTGTTATATATATGACTTATCCGCACAGGAAACGTATCGCTACGCAAAAGCGGCCGGCTCCCGTAGCGGGAACCGGCCGAAAACAGCATGCCGCGAAGGTTATCGCGACTTGCGGTTCTTCACGCGCAACAGCGCCAAGCCTTTCAGCGTAAGGTGTTGGTCCGCAAGCTCGATGCGCCGCGACAAGCTGGCCATGGCGTGCGCATCGTCGCCCGTAGCCACCACGCGCGTTTTGTACCCGAGTTCGGCCCACACGGCATCGATAAGCCCATCGATGCGCGCCACTTCCCCGATGACGATGCCCGCCTGCATGGCGTCGCGCGTGTTCTTGCCGATAACGCTTTTCGGCGCGCGCAAGTCGATGACAGGCAGCTGAGCCGCGGCCTGCGCCACGGCGCGCGCAGCCAAGCGCAGCCCCGGGGCGATGACGCCACCCTGCACCACGCCCTCTTCGTCGATAACTTCCAAATTCGTGGCCGTGCCGAAATCCACCACGATAAGCGGGAACCCGTACAGGTGCTTTGCCGCCACGCAATCCGCCACGCGATCGGCGCCAAGGTCGGCCGGACTGTTCAAGTGCAGCTTCAAGCCCGATTTCAACCCGGGGCCCACCACCAGCGGCCGCGTGCCGCACAAACGGTGCAGCGCCTCGACCCAGGCGTCCGTCAGGCTGGGCACCACCGACGACACGATGGCGTCGCCCACCTCAGCACCGTCGCAGCGCACCTGCAGATACGACGACACGCACATAAGCGCCTCATCGGCCGTCAGGCTCTCCGGCGTGGTGACGCTCCACGTTTCCTTGAGCTCCTCGCCTCCCGCCAAGCCAAAATTCGTCACGGAATTGCCGATGTCCACCGTAAGCGCCAGCGCCTGCGCGCCGCGCGTTGCCGTCCTTGCCGCCATTACGCCGCCGCCTTATCCGATTTACGCCGCAGGGCCGCGAACGCCAAGGCGCCCACAACACCACCGAGCACGGCGAACGGCAGCCAGTTG
This sequence comes from Senegalimassilia sp., assembly GCF_977052095.1. NCBI lineage: Bacteria > Bacillati > Actinomycetota > Coriobacteriia > Coriobacteriales > Coriobacteriaceae > Senegalimassilia > Senegalimassilia sp. Next base: position 14,663 of record NZ_CDRSTZ010000026.1, on the reverse strand, counting down.
AACCCGAACTCCGTCAACGGCAGCGTCTGCATGACGGGAAGCGCCCCGAACGTATCGTCGATGGTGGTCAGCAGGCTGATAACGAACGCGCCGGCCGCAGCGCCCTTGATAGGCCACTCCGTGCCCATCTTCTTCTTGAACAGCACCATGACCACGCACACCATAAACGGCGGGCACACCACCGAAAGAATGGGTGCGGCGAACGCGATGATGGCGTTCAGCCCCAGGTTGCAGATGGCAAGCGACACCAGCACGCAGACGATGACGCCTACGCGATACGGCACCTTGCCGTGCGTGACGCGCTCGAAATACGACGCCGTGGCGCCCGTCAGGCCGATGGCCGTGGTCAGGCACGCCAGGCCCACGATGACGGCCAGCACGGCCATGCCCGTGTCGCCAAGCAGGTGCTGCACGATGGCCACGATCAGCGTGGAGCGGTCCATGCCCGCGCCGAACGACGTGGCAGACGCGGCGCCCAGAAACGTCAACCCGCCGTAGATGACGGCCAACAGCAGCCCGGCCACCACGCTGGCACCGGCAATGACCTTCAGCTGATCCTCGCGGCGCGTGTAGCCGGCCGTTCGCGCGGCGTTTTCCATCACAATGGCAAATCCCACGCACGCAAGCACGTCCATAGCCTGATAACCTGCGGAAATGCCGTCCTGCGCCACCGTTGTCGACAGCGGTGCGCCAATATCGCCCAGCGGATGCGCCACGCCCACGACGATAAGCACCGCCACGCACGCCACTAAAAGCGGCGTGAGCACCTTGCCGATGACGGTGACCACGTGCGTTTGCCGAATAGACAGCGCGAGCACCACCGCGAAAAACACAGCGGAGAACGCCAATATGCCCACGCCGTCGCCGAACAGCGGCACGATGGACATCTCGTACGTAGTGGCGGCCGTGCGCGGCTCGGCGATGACCATGCCCGTGCACAGGATGACGGCCGTGTTCAGCACCAAACCGGGCACGCGCCCGATCGACCCCTCAACAGCCGCGTTCGCCCCGCCCGCCGCATTGAGCGCGAAAATGCCCAGGCACGAGAGCACCACGTCGATAAGCACGAAGCACAGAAAACCCAGCACCCACTCAGTGCCGCTCTCCATGCCAAGATACGGCGGGAATATCAAGTTTCCCGCCCCGAAGAACATGGCAAACAGCGCCAATCCCGTAATAAGCGTATCCTTCTTCACTACTTCTCCTTCGACCGCACACAACATGCCAAAAGCAAACAGTGCGTAACCCGAAAACAAAAAGCCGCAGGTTGCACAAAAGTCAGTAAGGGCGCGTGTGGTGCGTCATATTCGGCTGAAGCAAGTGGGCATAGGCCTTTGGGCCATGCCCGCGCAGCTGAAGTCGAAGATGACGCGCCACACGTGGCCGCAACGTCGAGTAAATTCGCCGGCCGGCAGGCCGGCGAAACCTAATTGAACTTGAAGATCTTTTGGGCTACGTGGTAGCCGGTGATGCCGATGGCTCGGCCGGCTTTTGTGGGGATGTTCGTACCCATGTTCAGCACGCTGCGGCGCACGTGACGATACACGTCGGGGTTGTGCTGCTTGAGGTATGCCCAGATGGCCTCGCGTTCGTCCTCGGCCTCGTCGGTGTTAATCATGCGCAGGAAGATGGAGCAGATGCACATCATCATGGACAGGTAGTTCTCCATGTAGCGCTCCAGGCGCTTCTCGGCCACGCCGGAGGGCAGCTGCACGGCGTCGATCATGATGCGCGTGACGCGCAGCTGCTGATCGATGCGGCTCATCATGACCGACTCGTTCACGCTTTGGTCCTCGCGCCCGATGAAGTAGCGGTACATGTCCACGTCAAGGTAGTAAATGGTCTTGACATGCGGCAGCGGCACGTACACGAAGATGTTGTCCACGTAGAACGTGTGCTTGGGAAGCTGCAGCCCCATGCCGCGCAAAAGCTCCGTGCGGTAGATGACCGAATGCATTAGCAGGTACTGGCTGGGGTTGAAATGCCCCACGTCCGCCCAGCCGAACTCACGCCCTTCGGGGAACACGTTGCGGTAATGCATAACGGTGCGCGTGTTCTCGTGCACCTTTTCATATACGTAGTTCGCGATGACCAGGTCGGTGGGAACATGACGCCCCACCTGGCTGCGCACGTAGGCCATAACGTCCTCCATGGCGCGACGGTCAAGCCAGTCGTCGGAGTCGACCACCTTGAAGTACAGGCCCGTGGCGTTGGCCAAACCCGTGTTCACCGCCTGGCCGTGTCCGCCGTTTTCCTGGTGCACCGCCTTGATGACGCCGGGGTGGCGCGCCTGCCACGCATCGGCCTTTTCCGCCGTGTTGTCCTTCACGGAACCGTCGTCGACGATGATGATCTCGATGTCGTCGGTGCCCTGCGCGCCGCCGCACGCCAAGATGGACTCGATGCATTTGTCCATGTACTCGGCCGAGTTGTAGCACGGAATGGCAAACGAAATGGTTTTCATGGCAAACCTTTCCTATGGGTTCGGCCCGACCGGGCCGTTCGATTCGCACGCGAACGACGGCAGCGCCAAGCGCGTTGCCCCGCAGGGCCGCGCATCGCGACGCACGCCGTTTATTTGCTCCGCCAGCCATTTTACCGGTCGCGCAGCATCGCGACGTACTATCATCGGACATTGTGGATAAAATTCAACTGAAACGTTTGGGCATTTTCGCCGAAAAGCCCGACAACGCCGATAGATTGCGGCGCCACATCGCGAAGAAAGGAAACGTGCATGACCTCGTTTTTGGAATCCATGATCGCTCGCGCAAAAGCCGACAAGCAAACCATCGTGCTGGCAGAAGGCGACGACCCGCGCACGCTTGAAGCTGCCGAGACCATCTTGGCGCAAGATGTGGCGAACCTCATCATCCTGGGCGACGTCGAGGGCATCAAAGCATCGGGGCGCAACCTCGAAGGCGCGCAGCTGATCGACCCGCGCACGTCCGAGCTTGCCGCCGAGTTCGCCGACACGTTCTACGAGCTGCGCAAGAACAAGGGCATGACCCCTGAAAAGGCCGCCGAAACGGTGAAGGACGTGCTGTACTTCGGCGTCATGATGGTGAAGACCGGCCGTGCCGACGGCATGGTTGCCGGCGCGTGCCACGCAACCGGCGACGTGCTGCGCCCCAGCTTGCAAATCCTGAAGACCGCCCCGGGCGTGAAGTTGGTCAGCAGCTTCTTCATCATGGTGGTGCCGAACTGCGAATACGGCCAGGACGGCACGTTCCTGTTCAGCGACTGCGGCCTGGAGATTCAGCCCGACGCCGAGAAGCTTGCCCACATTGCCGTGAACTCCGCGAAGTCGTGGAAGAACCTCATCGGCACCGATCCGGTGGTGGCCATGTTATCGCACTCCACGTACGGCTCCGCGAAAAACGACGACCAAGCCAAGGTTGCCCAGGCCGCGGCCATCGCGCGCGAACTTGCCCCCGAGCTGGCGCTTGATGGTGAGCTGCAGGCCGACGCGGCCATGGTGCCTTCCGTGGGCGCCTCGAAGGCTCCCGACAGCAAGGTGGCAGGGCATGCGAACTGCCTGATCTTTCCCGACCTGGACGCGGGCAACATCGGTTACAAGCTGGTGCAACGCCTGGCACATGCCGAGGCGTTCGGCCCGGTCACGCAGGGCATTGCTGCCCCGGTGAACGACCTGTCGCGCGGCTGCGTGGCCCACGACATCGTCGGCGTCATCGCCATCACGTGCGTGCAGGCGCAGGCGAAGAAGGCAGCGGAAGCGGAATAGCTTTCAGTTGTAGTTGCGCTTGAGGATTGGAAGGCCCTGCAGCGGTTTGCTGCAGGGCCGTTTTTGTTGGGTAGTTCGCGCGGAGCGCGTTAGCGTGTTGGTGGATGCCAGCCGTTTTGAGAAATTTTGCGACGCGCCTTTGGCGCTGTTTTGTTGGGGTTGAGCTTTCGCTCAACCCTACGCATTGGTAGAGCATGCAGTTTGCCGCTGCGGGATTTATTCAGCCCGTAGATGCAAAGAAACGACCTGCGATGAGGCCGTTTCTGTTGGTAGGTATTCGCTTTGCTTGTTGGCTTATTGGGCGCTGATTCCTACTTGTTGATCGTGGACGATCTCGTAAGTATCGCGGGCGATCATGTATTCCTCGTTTGTGGGGATGATGATGATCTGCACGGCGGAATCGTCGGTGGAGATGATGCGCTCGAAGCCGCGATGGCGGTTCTTCTCCTCGTCAAGCACGATTCCCAGCGGCTGCAGGCCGCTGAAGATCATGCGGCGCATCTTCTCGCAGTTCTCGCCCACGCCCGCCGTCAGCACGATGGCGTCCACGCCGCCCATGACGGCGATGTACTGGCCAATGTACTTCTTCACGGAGTTCGAGAACATGTCGTAGGCCAGCATGGCGCGTTCGTTGCCCTCTTCGGAAGCGGTACGCACGCTGCGCAGGTCGTTCGACACGCCCGAAATGCCCAAAAGGCCCGACTTCTTGTTCATGAGGTCGTTCATCTCGGCGGCTGAAAGGTTCTCATGCTCCATGATGAACGGCACGATGGCGGGGTCGATGGCGCCGCAGCGCGTGCCCATCATCAAACCGTCAAGCGGCGTGAGGCCCATGGACGTGTCCACGGCAACACCATGGTCGATGGCCGACGCCGAGCAGCCGTTGCCCAGGTGCAGCGTGATAAGCTTCAGGTCCTCAAGCGGTTCGTCAAGCACTACGGCCGCGCGCTCGGAGATGTAGCGGTGCGACGTGCCGTGAGCGCCGTATTTGCGGATGGCGTACTTCTCGTACATCTCGTACGGAAGCGGGTACATGTAAGCCTTCGGCGGCAGCGTCTGGAAGAACGACGTGTCGAACACGGCCACCATGGGAATGCCCGGCATGTGCTTCTGGCACGCGCGGATGCCCATAAGCGCGGCGCCGTTGTGCAAAGGCGCCAGCTCAGCCAGCTCGTCGATCTTCGCGATGACGTCGTCGTCGATGAGCACGGAGCGGTCGAAGTACTTGCCGCCCTGCACGATGCGATGACCCACCGCGTCGATTTCGGAAAGCGACGAGATGGCGGCATCTTCGCCGGACACCAGCGAATCGAGCACCAACGCCATAGCGTCGTCGTGGTCGGCCATCTTCGCGTCGATGACCACTTCGTTGTCGTCAAGTCCATGTTTATGGAACGCTTGGGCGCTGCCAACGCGTTCGCAAATGCCCTTGGCCATGAGCGTATGCGTTTCAACATTGATGAGCTGGTATTTCAGCGATGAAGAACCCGCATTGATAACCAAAACGTTCAACGGCCTGCCTCCTTAGCGTAATTGTTCGAGAAGCCATTGTAGCCGGGTTGCGCGCCTTAAGCCGCAAAGACAAGGCCACGCATCGGCAAGCGGTTCTACGACAGCGTGGTGTCGCGCTGCTCGTCGGAAACTTCAGGCTCAAGCTGCCCCATCAGCACGTCCACCTTCTGCTGCGCATCGCTCAGGCGGCCCTGCAGGGCACGCAGCAACGCCACGCCGCGCTCGTATTTCGCCAGGCTGTCCTCAAGTTCAAGCGTGTTCGACTCAAGCGTGCCCACGATGCCGTCAAGCTCGGCCATGGCCTCGCGAAACGTCAGCTGCTCGATAGGCTTTTCGTTCTGTACGGGTTCCATATCATGCATCCTTTCGGGAATCGATTTGCTGGGAAGCGGTAGCGTGCGCCTCGACGCGGCAGGCAAGAACGCCGTCGGAAACGGAAACATCGACGCGGCTGCCAACGGGCGCGGCCGCAACGTGCTTCACCACGGCCCCCTCTTCGTTGCGCGCGATGGCGTAGCCGCGTCCAAGCACGGCAAGCGGGGAAAGCGCGTCAAGCTGCGCTGCCGCCACGCCGAACTGCTGGCGATAGGGCTGCGTAAGCGAACCGCCAACTCCGACAAGGCGCTGGCGCGCGTGCGCAAGATCACTCGAAAGCACACGCGTGGCTGCGGGAAGGGCGCGCACCAGTCGTTCGCGGTCGCGCTCGACAAGCTGCGCGGCAGAAGCCACGCCAACAGGCAGCACGCGCGCGAAACGGTCCTTCAAGTGCCCAAGCGCCACCGCATCCTCGGTGACGGCGTTTGGCAGCGCCGTGGCCAGGCGTTCCTGCATGCGCGCAACCTGCAGGCGGTCTTTGTCCAGGCTTGCGGGCAACGCACGGCTCAAACGGTCGGCCGCAACGTCAAGCCCCATGGCGGGCGCCGCCAACAGCGCGTTCGGGTCGCGAAACACCGGATGCGCGGCCGCGCGGCCAAGGCGGGCCGCCGCATGCTCGATGCTGCGCTGTGCACACGCCGACAGGCTGCCGGCCCGTGCCGCGAACAACGCGTCAAGCGACTCGCGCGCGGGGCTGACCTTCTCGGCCGCCGCCGTTGGCGTGGAGGCGCGCAAATCGGCAACCATATCTGCGATAGACGTGTCGGGCTCATGCCCGATGCCGGTGACCACGGGCACGGGGCACTTCACGATCATGCGGGCCAAAAACTCGTCGTTGAACGGCATAAGGTCCTCGTACGATCCGCCGCCGCGCACCACCAGCACCACTTCGGCGCCCGCGTGCACCACGGCGCGCATACCCTCAACAATGCCGGCTGGCGCCTGCGGCCCCTCAACGGCCACACCGGCAAGCAGCACGCGAGCCACGGGAAAACGACGGCGCAGCGTGCGCAGCACGTCGTGCACCGCGTCGCCGCGCGGGCTGGTTACCAAGCCGATGGTCAGGGGAAACACCGGAATCGGCAGCTTTCGCGCCGGGTCCATAAGCCCTTCGGCCGATAGCTTGCGCGCCAGGTTGGCCACCTGCAGGCGCAGGTTGCCCTCGCCGGCAAGCGCCACGGAGAACACGTCGAAGTTCATGCGGCCCTTCGCCGCGTATAACGTGAAACGGCCGGTCAGCTCGACAAGCTGACCGACGCGCATCTGCACGCCTGCGGCGCGGTATCGGTTGTTCCACATCATGCACGGCAGGCTGGCCGACTTGTCCTTCACCGTGAAGTACACGGCTTTGTAGCCGGGCTTGTTCGAGAGCTCGGAAACCTCGCCCACCAGGCGCACGGTAACGCCTTCAAGCGCGCCTTTCGCAAGCGCCATGGCAGCGGAAACGGAAAGCGCGGGCCTTTCGCTATTCGTCATGGGACTGCAGCAGCCACAACAGCTGCAGGATAGACGTAAGCGCAGCGGCAACGTAGGTGAGCGCGCAGGCGCGAAGCACGGAATACGCGCCGGACTGCTCGGCCGACGTGATGCCCTGCGTGGTCAGAAACGCCATGCCGCGGCGCGACGCATCGAACTCAACCGGCAGCGTGACCAGCTGGAACAGCACGACGACGGCGTACATTATGATGGCAAGCGTGGTAAGGCCCGCCATGTGCATGAAAATGCCGATCATCAGCAGGAACACCCAGGCGTTCGAAGCGAAGTTCACGGCAGGCACCAGCGCACCGCGAATCTTCATGGGCGCATAGCCCTCGGCGAACTGGCAGGCATGGCCCACCTCGTGGCACGCCGTGGCGATAGCCGTGATGGACGTGCCGCCGAACGCGTCGGGGTCAAGCGTGATGGAGTTCGAGCGCGGGTCGAAGTGGTCCTGCTGCGGGCCGCCGCGATGAATCTGCACGCCCGTGACGCCGTTGGCGGCAAGCATGCGCTCGGCCATCTGCGCGCCGGTGATGCGCGTGGAAGCGGGAACGCGCAGGTACTTGTTGATCTGGCGATTCACGTACCACGTGGCGCCCATGCCGATGACCATGGTGACGACGATAAGGGATAGATAGCTCATGCTCATGAGGTAGCTGCAACTCCTTTTTGCGGGTTTGCGCGCCATCCCGGCGCGAAGGGGCGCCACACGCGGCGCCGTAATGTCCAGCAAGCAGTATACCGAAGCGAAATGGTTGGAAAACGCCTTCACAAGGGTTCCCGCGAAACGTTCGCATTCCGTTACCGAACGCGCCGCGCAAGCGCGCGCAGGCCGCGTAGGCGCTACTCTTCCCCGTCGAGGCGCGTGACCTTCAGCTCATGGCCTTCAAGCGAGAGCATGAGCTTGCCTTCCAGAAGCTCGATAAGCTCTTCGCCCACGAGCGCCCGGCGCCAGCCGCGCAGCAAATCGATGCCCTGACGATATCCGCGCGCGACGCGCACCAGGTCGTCGTGGCTGGCCAGCGTGGGAAACGCCACGCCGTTTTCCTTCGCCCGCAAGCGCACCAGCGCGCTCATGAGGTCAAGCGGCGCATCGACGTTCGGCTCGTTCTTGCCGCCGCGATCGGGCTCGGGCCACGTGTTCGGGCTTGCGTCCATGGCGGCTTTCATAAGCGAAGCCACCGTGCGGGCATCGCGCGTGTTCAGCTTCTCGCGCATGCCGCGCACCATAAACAGGTCGTCGATGGTGCGCGCCTCGCGCTTGCACGCCTCCACGATTTGCTCGTCGGTGATCACCCACTTACGCGGCACGTTGCGCTTCTGCGCCGTGATCTCGCGCCACGCCGCAACCTCGCGAGCGGCAGCAAGCTGGCGGCGCGACAGCTGCCCGACGCGCTTGAGCCTGCGATAGCGCTCGCGTTCGTCGGAATCGAAACGCGCGGGGTCGCGCATCTCGGCGAACTCGGGGTCAAGCCAATGCAGCCTCCCTTGGCTTTCCAGCTGCTCCTTCATGTGGCGGTACATGCGCGGAAGGTAGATGACGTCGTCGGCGGCGTAATCAAGCTGCGATTCGGTCAGCGGGCGGCGCGACCAATCGGTGAACGAGTCCATCTTGCGCAGCGACACGCCGCATTCGGCGCTTACGAGCGCGCCGTAGCCAATTTGCTGCGTGTGCCCAAGCAGCGCCGCGGCAACCTGCGTATCGAACAGGGGGTTCGGCAGCACGCCCACCTCGTGCCACAGGATTTCCAGGTCCTGTCCGCCGGCATGCAAGATTTTCGTGACGTTTTCGTCTTCAAGCAGTGGGGCCAGCACATGCAGGTCCTGAATGGCGAACGGGTCGACAATGACCACCTCGTCATCGGTGGCAAGCTGGATAAGGCACAGCCGCGCATAATACGTCTTCTCACGCAGGAATTCGGTATCGATGGCAAGCACGCTGGAGTTGTGCGCGCGGGCGATGAACGCCTCGAATGTTTCTTGGTTTGCGATGTACACCCGGTAAATCCTCACGATCGCCTACTATCTGCGGTACCATGCAATGATAATGCAAGAAAGGGGGCAGCGGTGAAACTGCTCGTCATAAACAACCTCTCATCGGGCTACGGCGAAGGCGCCGTGTACGATTTCGTCCGCAGCTTCGCCCGCGACGGCGACGAGGTGCGCATGCGTTCCACCGACGGCACCACGCCCGTTGAAACGCTGGTGAAAGGCGCACAAGACTACGACGCCGTCATCGCCGCGGGCGGGGACGGCACGGTGGCCACGGTGTGCTACCTACTGGCGAACACGGGCATCCCCGTGCTGCCCTTCCCCGCCGGCACCGCCAACTTGCTGGCATTGAACCTTGCTAGCCCGCTTGAGCCGCACGCATTGGCCAAGATGGTGCGCGGCGGGCAGACGCTTGACTTCGACATGGGCGAGATCACCGTCGGCCAGCGCAAGTTCGGGTTCTCCATCATGGCGGGCGCCGGCTACGACGCCACCATCATGCGCGGCGCGCAGCGCGGAAAACGCCTGCTCGGGCCCATCGCGTACCTGCAGTCGGCCGTCATGAACGCCATGCCGCAGCAATCGAAGTTTACGCTTGACCTTGACGGGCGCACCGTGGAAAGCGAAGGCTTAGGCGTGCTGCTGGTGAACTTCTCGAAAATCCAGTTCGACATCACCGTCACGCACGAAAACGAGCCGCGCGACGGCGAATTCGACGTGGTGGTGCTGAAGGCGAAAACAGCGTTCGACCTGATCCCAGCCGTGTTCGCCGGCATCCTCGACCGCGACGGCGAGTTCCCCGACCGCACGGACGCGCTTGAGATTTTCCGCGCGAAGGAAGTTGCCATCAACGCCGAGCCGCCCATGGAAGTGCAGTACGACGGCGAAGCCACAGGGCTTACCACGCCGTTTTCCGCGCGCATCCTGCCCCGCGCCACGCGCCTGTTCATCTCCGACGAAGGCTACGGCCAATTCGCGAAGTAGGCGAGACGGACTCAGCGGCCATAAACATCGCGCGCAGCAAAACGCCCTTGCATCCATCCTGAGTGCAAGGGCGTTTCTGTATCGCACGAAGGCGGCAGCGAGCTTCGTCAAGCCACCGCCTTCGCAACCTGCGATAGCGTTAGCGCAAGGGCTACTCGCCCAACACGTCGCGGTGCAGCTCCTCGTCGGTCATGTTCTGGCGACGCTCGCGCTTCCACTTCGCCAGGTTGCTGCCCCAACGCATTTGGATAAGCTATCCATCACCCACTAACGCGCCCGAAAACGGCTATGCGTCGTTTCCGGGCAACAAAAAAGGCCCCCGCCGAAGCGGGGGCGCGAGATTAAGCGGCCATCAAAGAGAACGTGGTGACGCGCGAGCCGTTGCCCGCGTAGTCGTCCCAGCTGCCGCCTGTATCGGTCAGGTCGTGCATGTTGGGCAGGCCGTTGACGTTGTACTCCGCGACCAGCCAGCCCGTGCGGTTGGGGTCCTGGGTCTCGTAGTAGCAGCGCACGGCGGTGATGGGCGAGCCGTCTCCGGCGCAGCCCCACATCAAATCGCCCTTGTCGTAGCCATACACGGGGTCGAGCCATCCGGATGCCTCGGTGCATACCTGGTACCAACCAGGCATGTCGATGGCAAGCCAGCGGATGGGATCGTAGCCGTTGCCCGCAAAGGTGTCCCAGGAACCGCCCGTGTCGGTGTGGTCAACCATCTCGGGGAACCACCAGCTGCCGGAGGGATCGGTGGATGCCGCGTAGGTGATGGCAACGTCGCTCTGGTTGTACTCGGGGTGCCAGTTGGTGTTGGACGTATCGCCAGCGCCGGACGGCGTGTAGCCGCCGCCGATGTAGTCGTTTACGTCCTGCTTGAACTGGTCCCAGCTACGCCCGTACTCGGCGAAATATCCTGTCGGGTCGGTGTGGTCGGTACCGCCCCAGATCCATGCGCAGTCGTTGTGGCTGAGCAGGCGGTCGATACCCCAGCCGCGCGAGTTGAGGTAGTCACCCGCCCAGGCCACGGCCTGGTCCCACTGAGAGCCAAAGTCCTCCCAGTTGGTCGCATGCGCCAGCTCGATGCCGACAGTGGCATAGTTGCCATTGCCGACATGCCAGCAAAGGGCCCAGTCGGGGACGGTGTGGTACACAACGGAGCCGTCCAGCTCCATGACGTAATGCACCGCATAGGTATCATCACGCGACCACAGCAGCGTGTGGTTGTAGGCGCTCGCGCCGGGGTTGGCTGTCTCGTGGATGACCAAGTACTCGGCGCTGTTATATCCATGGCCATAGCTCACGGTATCTTCCACCTGCTCATATGCCAGAGCAGGGGTGGTGCACGCGATGACCAGCGCGACGGATGCCACGAATGCGGCAAGGCTAGCTTTGATGCCCTTATTCATCGCCGCCACCCACCTTGGCCTTGAGGGCGGACGCGCCGATCGCGGCGCCGATGAGGGCGCCTGCTGCGTTGAGCGTCAGCACGATGCCATCGACGTTCGCCAGCCCCCAAACAGGGCCTACCGTGCCGACGAACCATGCGCACGCGGGCAAAAGCAACAGTCCCACCCACTTGAGGACGTCGTATGCCTTGTCCGGGATGAGCCAGTCTGGCACGTTCTCGTTTTGGTCTTTAGCCATATGGCAGCACTTCCTTCCAAACAAAAAAGACCGCTTTCGCGGCCTTGTCGATTAACAGATATTCGGTTTTCGTCTATTCGTCTATGACGGGCGTTTGCATCGAATCCTCGAACATGCGCGTGCCGGTGCCGTTGCCGTCTATGCCGTGGTACGCGCCGTAGACGTTCTCGAGGTGCCTGCGGTTCGCGACCGTCATGCCGCCGTTCGCCATGGCCTCGGCATGGATGTTCTTCAGCTCGCGCCACAGCAGGGCGCGCATGCCGTCGCGCATCGCCTTGTCCTGGTCGATGGCCTTTCGCGACTTCGTGCGGACGGATGCGACCACTGCGGCCACGATCGCCCCGACGACGCCGGACACCGCTGACGTGACTGCGGCGGTGGCCGCGATTGCGTCAACGCTCACCAACCTACTCGCCTGCGCCTTCGCAGGCGGCGGCAAGCTGCTCTTCCAGCTCGTTGATTTTCGCGCGGTATCCCTGGCGGGCCTTCTCGGTCGGCGCGTACTCCTCATCGCTCAGCGCCCCGTCCGCGTGCTTGAGCGCCTTGTAGTCGGTCTGGGCCAGCAGGTTCTTCAGCGCCGTGATCTCCGCTTCGATTTGGCGCATCTCTTCGTTTTCGTTCATCATTACCTCTTTCGTTAAACAAGCCCTTGAACAGGGCATCCATGGAGAGCACCGTATCGTGCGCATTCAGATGCTTCATGCTTCCGCGCCAGCTTTGGTAGCTGCTCGCGGCATCCTCGTACGTCAGCGTGCCCTTGCGGTAAAGCCCGGCCATGCGCTTCAGCTTGCGCCGCTCGCGGGTTACGGCATCCCGGGACGGCCTCACGACCACACGCCCGGTCTCGGAATAGAAGAACCTCTTCTTGAGCCATACGAATCCGCGAGACAGCTTGACTATGCGCGTCTTGGTCGGATGCAGGGTCAGCCCGATCTCTGCGCACTTGCGCTCGATGAGCATCAGGCAAACCTGCAGGTATTCCTTGGATTCGTGTATGCAATAGGAATCATCCATGTACCGCCCGAACGCGTCAACGCCCAGCATCTCCGCTATGAAATGGTCGATGCCGTTTTGGTAGCACACCGCCAGAACCTGGTCGGGCTCGGAGCCTAGCCCCAACCCGCGCTCGCCGTGCGCGTCCACGAACAGCCCGGCAAGGGAAACCGCGCCCGCATCGGGGACGGCGTTTGCCACGAGACGCTTGGCGCAGCCGTGCAGAAGCGAGTCGAAGTACCCCGCATCGTCCATGAGCAGGATGTAGCCATCGCGCCCCCGCTTGCGCCAGTTGGCGGCGAGTTGCATTTTCATCAGCCTTATGGAGTATTCGGTGCCGCGCCCCTCTATATTGGCGGCGTTGGAGTATGTGGCGGTAGGCACCAGCGCGGGCGTGAGCACGTTTCTCGTGAGCGATTTCTGCGCCACCCGCTCGCTTATCCTCGGCGCACTGATATGGCGGACCTTTCCGCGCTCCACCACGTCGAACCTTGTGAAGCCGCGCCTGACGTCGCGACCGGCCAGAATGTCGTCGCGCGTCCTGGCGGCGTTGAGCAGATAGTAAGCCATGTAACGCTGCACGGAGTGCTTCCACATGACCCCGCGCGCAGCCCTGCGCGATGCGCTGACGAGAGAATCCATGGATGCGACGTTTGCCAGCGTGCACGATCTCGTGCGCTCGGCCTTGGCGCGGGCGCGCTTCTCCTGACGGCGCTTGCGCCGGGCTTTCCGCCTTTCCTCGGATGTCATAGAGAGCGCCCCGCGCAGCTCGCATTGCGGCTCGCCAGCTGCTTGACGGCAGGCCATGAAACGCAGCCGAGCCGCTGATTGCTGCGCCATGCAAGCAGCGTCCGGCCTCCGTCGCGGGGCGCGTGTTTACGGGCTGCGCCCGATGGTCGCGCCCTCCTTCCTTCACATGCCCTGCGTTCGCTCTCGCTACTTGGTCTGGCTATGGGGGAATCCGACATGGGGACGAATCCAGTCGTTCGAAGCGCCATTGTAGTTGGCGTTACCGTTGTTGTTGACGTAGCACGCGTTGGCGGAAGAGCCACCGGCTGCGGAGCGCAACCACCAGTTGTACCGACAAACAGGACGTGACCGCCGCCCATTATAGCAACTCCAGCTGCTCGGCATGGCCGCTCAGCCGAACGGACGGCGCGGATACCTCATCTTGCGTCGCAAGCTGCATATCCTCCGCCCTCTTCGCCTCAAGGCGCTCAAGCTCGGCGGTTGCCGCCGCTATGCGGTCATCGAGCGTCTGCTGGCCCAAGATGCGCACCTTCTTTCGCGCGCCCTTGAGCAGCTTCAGCTCTTCGTCTATGAGCATCATCAGCCGGTAGAACCTTGCCGCCGGGCCTTGCGGCTCGCCGTCCGGCGCGCTCGGCATGCCTTCCACCACGCCCATATCGAGCAGGCATTGCATGTCTTGCACGAGCTGGTTGCAATCGGCTATGGCAAGCGTCAAGTAGCGGCGGCGCTCCGCCGCGTTGAAGCTGTTGGACGGATAGAACGCATCAGATCGCACTATGTTGTAGACGAGGCTCCTGGCCGTCTCCACGGTCGGCACCGCGTTAAACAGCCGGTACGACTTCGGCACTACTTTCGAGTTCGCCATCAGCTTGTTGGTTTCGGTTCGGATAGCTATCGCTACCGAGAAGAACTTGAACTCGGAAACCTTGCGGTTTCGCTTCAAGACTCCGCTCACGCGGCACCCCCCCCTATTCAATGCAGAGAAGAAGCCGCCCGCTTCGCGGGCGGCTCGCCGCCGCGCGAAGGCGGCGGCAGGAACAGCGACCAGTATACGTCTAGCCATGCGGCTAGCCGAACAGGAAGCCGACCTGGGGACGAACCCAGTCGTTCGAAGCGCCATTGTAGCCGGCGTCACCGATGCCGCGGACGTAGCACGCGTTGGCGGAAGAGCCACCGGCTGCGGAGCGCAACCACCAGT